>JBAVTZ010000001.1:0-24677 GCA_049696515.1 Candidatus Cybelea sp.
GTCCAGGTCAGCCCCGATTGATCTTGATTCCAGAACGTCGTGCCGTCGTATCCGTCTCCGATCGCAATTGGGGGAGTCGTCGAATGCTCGGCAAGCCGCGCGCCGCCGATCTCAGCCACCGAGATGCCGGTTCCGTTCAAGCCGTTTACGGTCTCGTTGCTTTTGATCGAAAGCACACCGCCGCGCAGCAGCGCCGTCGCACCAAGGGCGTCGCGAGTCTGCTGCAGCGTTTGCGCAACATCACTTGGCGCACCGAGGGCGTGAGTTACTGCCGGCAGCGCGATACACGCGGCAGCGGATACTGCAACCGCCATCCTCGATCCAAACGCAAAGACTCTTCGGTGAAGGTTACTCATTGGCGCGGTTACGAGTCCGAAGGTAGCTCTGCAGCGCAGCGATCCCTTCGCGGTAGTTGTGCGCAATGGCCTCGCACGCGTCGTCCAAATGCTGGCGTTCGAGCCCTGCGATAATCTCATCGTGTTGGGCAGCCGAACGAGCCGCGAGAACATCATCGGACATATGCAGGTACTCGTAACGTAAGACGTGGCGGTGGAGCGTCTGCAGGATCCCGACGAGCGTATCGTTCGGGCAGCGAGAGACGAGATGGCGATGAAATTCTTGATCGGCGGCGACGGCGCGGCCCGGCGTTGTCCGCACCGCCAAGAACCGCTTGTTGATCGCGCGCAGTTCCTTGCACAAAGAGATGATCTGTGGCCAACTCTCGCGCACGGCCAAAATCTCGAGATGGGCGACGATCGTATAAATCTCGCGTGCTTCGCGCTCGCTCAGCGACCGGACAGAAAAGCCGCGCCGCAGCTTCGTCTCAACGAAGCCCTCGCGCTGAAGCAGAAAAAGCGCCTCGCGCAGCGGGGTGCGGCTCAGTCCAAACTCCTCCGACAGCGCAGCTTCGATAAGCCGCTCGCCAGGGGCGAGTCGCCCGTCGAGGATCCGCTCGATGAGCAGGTCATAAGCGCGGTCCCGTTCGCTGCCCTCGGCCAGAGACTCGGGCATCTGGTATACCATTAGATACCTATAGTATACCAAAGATGCAATCGCATCAAGCGGGAAGCGGCTTTCTTTGGCGTCACAACGTACGGCAAAGATGAGGGGGGTTACCACGATGCTCAAGCGACTCAATCGCACCGCTAAGCTTCCGATCTGGCTCGCGGCTGGTGCCGCCGCAGCCGGGTTGGCGCTCGCCGTATCGGCTCATCGCGTAGGAGCTCAAGTACCTCCGGGAACGACCACCGACCAAGCCGGAGGAGTCCACCCCGTCTATGGCATTACGATCCCAGCGGGATATCGTGACTGGCGGCTGGTTTCCGTGGCCATCCTTGGAACCCCGTTCAACGATATCCGCGCCAAACTGGGCAACGATCTCGCATTTAGCGCCTTCCGCGAGGGAAAGGTTCCGTTCCCAAACGGGGCAATGATCGCGCGCCTCGCGTGGAAACAGGTCACGTCCGATGTAAACAACAATGCGTTTCGCCAAGATCCATCGGCAGAACACTTGACTCCAGCTGGGCTTCAGAAACTCCTAAGTACATCTTTCGCAGCTGGTGCACCGACGAACGTTCAGTTCATGATCAAGGACTCAAAGAAATACGGCTCGACTGGTGGCTGGGGGTTCTTCCAATTTACCAACGGCAAACCCGACCGCGTTGCACCGACCGGTTGCTTTGCTTGTCACGCGCCGCAAAAAGCCACCGACTTCGTCTTCACCCGTTACTCGCCCTGAATTTAGATAGGGTACGGGCCTTCGCATCGTCGAACCGGCGTGGTCACCATGCAATTGAAACCGGTAACTACCGCTCTGATACTTATGTCGATGCTGTCGGGCTGCGCCGGCCATATCGCCGCGCCGTCCAGTTCGCTTCCTCTAGCCTTTAGCAACAACTCTGCGCTTGTTTCAAAGACCTATCCTCCGTTTGCCTATGTGGCGCAAGTTTGCCAGTCTAGCTCGTCCTGTCGGTCGCCGAACGGATTAGTGCAGATGTTAGGCGGCCCGGCGATTACCAGCGACATCGACAAACCCACCACGCTAACGCTCGATGGTTCCGGCAATCTTTATGTCGGCAATTCGACCACGTCAAACCAGGGTGACGTCAGCGTGTATGCGCCCGAAAGCGTGAATCCGCTGCGGATTCTAAGCGGCATAACCGGTGTCCCTAAAGGGCTCGTCGCCGATGCATCCGGACGTTTATTCGTCGTCGCTCAGTATCGCTCGGGCTGCTGTCAACTCGTGGGCACCGGCGGAATTTACGCACCCGGCGGGACGAAACCGCGACACAGTCTCAAGGGTCTCAGTGGTTTCGCGCATTCTCCGGTGCTCGACGAGTCCGGAAATCTGTACGTAGGCAACTTTGACGTGTTTCCCGGCTGGGTGAACGTCTACGCGCGCGGGCGGCACGTTCCATCGCGTGTCATCAACCAGGGAATTGGCCTCCCGATCCAGTTGGCTATCGCTCCGAACGGGGATCTGGTCGTCCTCAACGGACTCTTTAGCGGTGGCTACAACGTCGTTTTATATCCGGCCGGCGGAAGCACGCCATCACTGACGATCACTGCGGGCCTCCACGCATCCACCGCGGTCGCGGTCGATGCCGACGGGAATATATACGTCGCCAACGGGCGAGACAGGAAAGGGCCTGGATCTATAACGGTCTATCGTAACGGGCAAACAACGCTCTGGCGCACAATCCGCGGGATCTCTTTTCCAGCAGCGCTCGCATTCGACGGGTCGGGCCGGCTCTACGTCGCAAACGCTCCCCGTAAGGGGGCAAGCACGATTACCGTCTTCGCTGCCGGCGGTTCGAAGCCGATCCATACGTACCAGCTAACAGAGCAGTTTGCGGCACTCGCCGTTCCTCACTAGCAGGTTGCTACTACCGTAGGATCGCGAGGGGACCGCAGACTTTCACGCGTCGCGGCGAGAGAGCCGCCCGAGTAGTCAACGACAAACACGTCGTAAAGACCAGCTACGGAAGCGAGCTTGTTATTTTTGTCAAGCGTGACGTGGAAGGGTGCAATATAGAAGCCGGATCCTAGTGCGAACCTTACAGGAACGCCCGTTCCGTCTCTCGCGTATCAACTGTCAGAGGCTTGGCCCAACCCATCATCGGTGTCGGAAAGGTACACGGAGAGGCTTCCATCAATCGACCGAAGCCTCTCGATAAGAAGCCTTGGGTCAGACGCGCCTAGAAGCCTAAGGGATACATTTGCTACGTCGTCATTAGGCTCGCCAGATTGCTCCACGCTCAGAGCCGATATTGTGAAGCCTTGTTTCGTGCAAGCCTCCAGGGATTGTCTTAACGTACCCCGGCCGCCCTTGTACACGAGTCTCACACGCGTCTCGGTAGAGCCCGCCTTGGGAACCGCTCGAGCAAACAGTGGAAACGCGAACACGACTACGAAGTGTGCTCCCGTTACGGCAATAGCGAGGATAGGTAAACCAGCACCGCATGCCATCCCAACAGCTGCGGTAAGCCACACGATAGCGGCCGTGGTCAGTCCTCGAACGAGGTCGCGCCGCATGAAAATGACGCCGCCCCCGATGAATCCGATACCCGTTACTATCTGCGCCGCGACCCGCGAAGGGTCAACAATTACGCGACCGCTCTGCAGAACGTCGAAGAAACCATACTTGGATACGAGCATGATCAGAGCAGCGCCGAGTCCCACGACCGTATAGGTGCGTAGCCCGGCGCTTTTCTGCCGGTATTCGCGTTCTAGGCCGATGAGAGCTGAGAGGACGAACGCCAAGCCGAGTTCGCCTAGCTGACCCCATAGTTGCTCTTGACTATGAAAAGCTGCCATCCTGTACCTGATGCCTTGCGTGACGGCCCTGTCGAGATAAGGCTCTCGAGCAGGGGCCGAGCGCCGGTTTCGAGAAAGATAACCAAAGTCATCTTTACGGGGTTGACCCTGCGACGCTAAGAGGAAGAGCCCTTGGACCGATCTCGCTTTTTGGCCGCCGCTCGAACCCTTGTTGATTTGCCTTTCGTCAACGGTCAGCGTCAACTCGTCGCGTTCCCGCAAAAGCGGCCGTTTCTTGTCCTAACGCCGCGGTGGCCTCAACTCGCGATGCATTCTTCGTCCGCCGGCATCTGGCAGGTATTTCGGAGTTGGTCGATGCGTCCATGCCATCGAGACGTACAAGGTAACCATCTCATGAAAAAAGTGTGGCTTACGCTCGTTGCAATGTCGCATACTTCTCGATTCAACCCGGTCTGACGACGGCTCAATGGACCGCCGAGGTCAAGAAGATGAAAAACGCCTACGGGGCCCCGATCCCGGACGATCAGGTCGCGGCGCTGGTTACCTATCTGGCTACTGAATACGGATTATAGATTGTTAGCTGCTCGATCGTTAGCAGCTAAGTGTAAGGGATCTTCTAGAAAGGAGTTCGTTCATGCGTTTCATCCCTGTTACGTTCTTCGTGCTGCTTACGGCGATGGGCCTGGCGGCTTTTGGACTCCACTCCGCTAAGGCGACGACCGTTTCACCGGCGACGAACTGGACCATTCACATCGACGCCCTCAAACACTTTCCCGGCCATCCCGACGAGCTCGCGCATCATTGGTGCCGGTCGATCGGCAACGGGATGCTCGAGTGCCAAATCTACGCGAGCGACGATGCGAACGCCCCGCTCGTGGCGATTGAGACGATCGTTCCGACCGCCGTCTGGAAGACGTTCCCTCCGAGCGAACAGGCCCTCTGGCACTATCATCGCATCGAAATCCCGAAGGTTAGCGCAACTATGCCCGACATAAGCGCCGACGAAGCAAAGAAGGTGGTCGCATCGTTGATGGAAACCTACGGAAAAGTCTACATACTCTGGAATCCGGCGGTCTCAAAGTACCCGATCGGCGAACCGGTTGTATACAGATTACCGTAGCTCTGCGTAGCTGAGTCGCGGCGACGCTAAGATCGGGCCTTGGACCGTAACGAAGCCCGCCAGATGAGTTTCCAGGCTCCGCGCGGCAGCCGAGCTATGCTATCAAGGACGATGGGCTAATAATGGGGGTGACGTGCGGGATCATTTCGCACGCTGCTGAAGGCTACTCGCCCACTACCAACCACTTGCGAGGAAGGACCGAAAGCTATGCAGACCCGACCAGCTGTCAACACTTCCACGAAAGCCTACACACTCCAAGGCACGCTGCTCGAAGCGTGTTCGTGTCGAACGCTCTGCCGCTGTTGGATCGGTGAAGATCCCGACGGCGGCGCCTGCGATTCGTTCCTCGCGTATAACATCGAAAAGGGCGAGATCAACGGCCTCGACGTCAGCGGGTTGACCTACGTGGAAGTCGTAAAGATTCCGGGGAACGTTCTGACGCAGCATAGCTGGAAACGCGTAAGTTACGTGGATGCGCGGGCAACCAACGAGCAGCGAGCCGCGATTCTTGACGCCTGGCACGGCCGGCTTGGTGGACCACTTGCGGACCTCAACGCTTTGGTCGGGGAAGACGTCGCGATCGAGACCATTGCGATCGAACACAATCTCAGGGGTGGTGAAGGTACGATTGCCGTCGGCGATAAGGTTCGCGCGACCATGGCTCCATATCGCAGCGCATACGGGGCAATTACGAGCCTGCGCGACAGTATCTTCAGTACCATACCCGGCGCACCCGCCTATATTGCCAAAGCTACCGAACACGTCGTCAACATTCCCGAACACGGAATGGTTTGGACGTTCAAGGATCGCAACGCGATTCAGGGCGACTTTCTGCTAGAGGCGTAATGCAAATGGCGACGAGCGTTGCCCGACGATACGTTCGCTTCAACGCAGTCAGGGTTCTGGGTTGGGCAATCGCGGCCGCGTGGGCGGTCTGCATCTGGGTGGACCTGAGTGGTAACGCCGCGCAACTTCACCATCACGAACTTTATAAAAGCGGACGGCCATTCTGGCTCGCTGCGCTGATCGTGCTGGCGGCATGGCAGTTAATGACCGCCGCGATGATGCTCCCATCGTCGCTAGGGTTCATCCGCTATTACGCGGCGATTGCCGCCCGCGCACCCGATTTCTCGCTCGCCCTGGTCTTGTTCGTGGGCGGCTACTTCGCAGTTTGGACGGCGTTTGCGCTGGCTGCCTTTACCGGCGACATGGAAATACACCGAATCGTGGACGCGCGGCCTTGGTTGGCGGCGCACGCGATGCTGATACCGGCCGCCACGCTCTCGCTCGCCGCCCTATATCAGTTTACGCCCCTCAAGGATGCGTGCCTCAAAGCATGCCGTCACCCAGGGATATATCTCGTGCGCCACTATCGCCGCGGCGTATTCAATGGGTTGCGCCTCGGTTTCGGTCACGCAATCTATTGTCTCGGCTGCTGCTGGGCGCTCATGCTTCTGATGTTTGCCGCAGGAGTCGCGCATTTAGCGTGGATGGGCGTGCTGGCGGCGATCATGTTCGTCGAAAAGGCGACTCCGGCGGGTAACCGAGTCGTCGTGCCCGTCGGCGTGGCGCTCGCCGCGCTTGCCGCTATCGCCTTTTGGGCTCCCGGCGCCATTCCAGGTCTGTGAGGAAGAACGTTTGACGATGCAAGTTGGCATTGCCGGTACTGGGAAAATGGGCAGCGCGATAGGGCAGAATCTCCTGGATCGCGGCTATCGAGTTTCCGCCTGGAATGTCGATCGCGCCATGATGGACCCGTTGGTTGCTTCGGGCGCCACGCCGTTCGACGCCCTCGAATCGCTCGTAGGGAACGTGGACGCTGTGATCGCGATGCTTTGGGACGATGAGGTCGCGCGGGAGATCTCGCTGGGCCAAATTATTCCCGCTGCTTGCAAGGGCCAACTGGTTATCGAATCGACCACGCTCTCGCCGCAGATGTACGAGGCGCTCGCCGAAGCCGCGGCGCAGCGAGGCGTGGAATTTCTCGCATGCCCCGTTATCGGCAGCGTTGACGGCGCGCGCGCCGGAACGCTGACGCTCTATCCGGGGGGCCGTATCGAGGCCTTCGAGCATGCCCGCGAACTCCTGAGCGCGATCGGTTCCTCGATTAATTACACGGGTTCGCCGGCGGCGAGCGGCCATCTCAAGCTCGCGAGCAACTGTATGCTGGCCGTGCTCGCCGATTCGCTCGGTGAGTTACTCGGCATCCTCGGACGGGCCGGCGTCGATCGTTCCCTCGCCGTTAACACGCTCGTTTACATGCTCGAGCGGGTCGCGACGAAGCGCCAACAGCTCCTCGCGCGCGACACACACCCGCGTTTTTCGGCCGGGGCCTTACTGAAAGATTTGCGCCTCGCTCTGGCGGCCAGACAAGATTTACGGGTGAATGCTCCGGTGATGGAGTGTGCGCTCCTGGAGTTCGAAAAAGCGGTTGAGACGGGGTTGAGTAACCAGGACTACATCGCTGTAAGCCTCGCTTACGAGCGCACTCTAATTAACGATTAGTCTCCAGCTCATAGTTCGCTTCGCTCGAAGCCAATTCACACCCCGCGCACCGGCTAGCGGAGGTATCGCCATCCACTTGGATGCGCCCCCAAAACCGCTCTACAGTCATCGACGCCTCATAGGTTGGCGCGGAACTCTTCCATCCAATTTTCGAACTGCGCGTGGTCGCCCTCGAAGCCAAGCAAACCTTCTCTGAACTTCGAGAACGCGAACCCCTTAGCTTCGTCGAGTGTCGTGTGGGGCGGCATGACGAGTATCCCCGGCGTTACGGCAACATCAAGGATGAACGGGCCGTCGGTCGCAATCGCGCGATCGATGGCGACGCCCAGATCTTCCACGCGGTCTACGTGGACGCCATCGACACCGCAGGCTTTCGCGTACCCTACGAAGTCCATGTTCACGACGTCGGTGGCCGCGGGATCCTCCGGCAAGCCGGCGACCTCCATTTCCATTTTTACGAAAGCGTACTGCCGGTTGTTGAGGATCACCACTTTGACGGGCCAGCCGAAGCGTTTCGCGGTGAGGAGATCTTGCGGCGCCATGCCGAATGCGCCGTCGCCGGTTAGTAACCAGACCTGCCGCTCCGGACCGATGGCGCTCGCCCCCATCGCCATGCCGAAGCCTACGCCGATCGATCCGTGATTGAAGGACGCGATGATACGCCGGGAGCCATGCATTCGCATGTAGCGCACCGTCCACACCGTGGCCGAACCACCATCAGGTACAAGGACGGCGTCAGCTGCGGCTTTCTCGCTGAGCATGCGCGCCACCACGGGTGGGTGTATCGGTAGCGCGGTTTCCGCAGGAGCGCTTTGCATCTGTGCGTGCTTTATCCATCGGTCGCGCAGCCGCCGCAACCCCTCAAGCCACGAGCCCGCCGATCGCTCTTCTACGAGCAGCGTCAGTTTCGCGAGCGTCGCGCCGACGTCGCCGTAGACGCCGATGGAGACCGGAGCGCGCCGTCCGATACTCTCCAGGTTCGTGTCCACCTGTGCGATGGTGATGCCGTCCGGAATGAACGTGTCGTATGGGAAGTTGGTTCCGAGCATGATCAGCACGTCGCAGTCGCGCACCGCCCGATAGCCCGACGGAATGCCGATCAGCCCGGTCAGGCCGACGACGTACTGCTCATCGTCGTCGAATATGTCTTTGGCACGCGCGGTGTGTACGACTGGCGCGCCGATTTTTGCCGCGAGTGCAAGCACCGCATCCCGAGAGGTGCGGCAGCCGACCCCGCAAAAAAGCGTCACGCGCTTTCCGCCATCGATGGCCTTCGCTACTGCGCGTACGACTGAATCTGGAGGGACCAGCGGCGACGGTTCAGTAACGAGTGGGTGCGAAAAGTGTGCGCTAGGGACCTCGGCAAGCGCGACGTCGGAGGGAATTTCGATGCGCACCGGCTGCCGTTGCGCTAGCGCCGTCTGCAACGCGATTTGCGGAAGTCGCGGCACTTGGGAGGCCGCGCCCAGCAGCGCCTGATAGGCGCAGACGTCGCCGAAGACTCGTTCTAGGCCGACTGATTGAAAATATTCAACTCCTCGCTCGCTGTACGGCAGCTGCCCAGTAATCGCAACGACCGCGCCGCCTTCACGTTTCGCTTCGTACAATCCGTTGAGTAAGTGAAGGGCGCCGGGTCCGAGCGTTCCCGCGCATGCGCCTAAACCGCCCGAGAGCGCCGACTCCGCGTAGGCGGCCAGCGCGCCGTTTCCTTCGTGTTTGACGCCGATCCAGGCAATGCGCCGGTCGCGGGAAAGTGCATCAGTAAATGGATTCAATGCGTCGCCGGCAACGCCGTAGACACGCTTCACGCCGTTGCGCGCGAGAATGTCTACGATGGCTTCACAGACGTTCATGGAGTCGCTCATTTCGACATCCCTTGAGCCTTTTTTCGAAATCGGCTACTGTGAGACGGGCGGAAAGATCGTGTTCCAGTCGCGTTTCATGTCCGCGATCTCCCAACCTTTGGCCTTAGCTTCGTCGAGCGCCTTGCTGAGTCTGCCGAAAGCGGAATGAGCATCGTAGGCATACTCGCGCTCTGAGTCGGTGTGGTGCACGAGAAGAATCAGCCGAGCGCCGCTGCCGGACGCCGTCCATTGCAGCATCTCCAGGTCGCCGTCGGAGTTTCCAAAGGCCGCGATCGGCTGCTGCCCGATGAACTCGTGGATCCCAACCGGCTTGCCATTACCGTCGTCGATGAGGTTGATCTCGGGAGTGCGGATGAGAACGGGCCGATGGGCGAGCATCTCAAACTTTGTTTTTAACGAACTGCCGACAACTCGTCGCATCGGTACGCCGTATACGCGTTCCGCCCACGGACGTACGAATTCCGTGCCTCCGCCCGTAACGATATAGACTTCGAAATCGTTAGCGCTTAAATATTCGATCAGCTCCAGCATCGGTTGATAGACGCATTGCGTGTAGAGGCGTTCGAACTTAGGGTGGCGAGCCGTTTCAATCCAGGCCTGCACCGTTTTGGCAAACTCTTCGGTCGTCATTCCGCATTGCGTTGCAGCTAAGAGCTTCATAAGACCCGGTACTCCAGCCGCCGCTAACCCGGCCAGGTCGTTTTCTAAAACGAACCTGAAGGGCTCCGTTGTATTCCATTCGGGATGCTGCGGTGCAAGCTTCCGAACGTCGTCGAGTAGGAACGCAAGCTGCGTGTACATCGGCTGCTCGACCCACAGCGTCCCGTCATTATCGAACAGCGCGATGCGATCCGGCACACGCACGTAGTCCGGGTTTCCTTCGGTTGTGGTGTTCTTTACGAAATCGGTGATCGCGCGCTTTGTGACACCATCATTCCATGAGGGAAGAGGGTCCGCTCCTCGTGCGTTGTCGTGTCGATCGGTCGTCATCCGCTGTACCGCAATCCTGGAAAAATCTCGAGCGACATATTCCGAATGATCTCCTGCGCTTGGGCGCCCGTAATGTCCGTATCTCGCGAGATCTCGGGTACCTTCGCGCCGAGGCTTTTCTCAAAGGCGAGGATTCCAAAGAAGATCCCTTTACCAAGGACGGACAGCGGCAAATTTGGCGGGAGCAGCGCGGTGTTAAACGGCGGCACCGGCTGCGGTGTAACGTCCGGCCATTGCTCGGGCGGCCGCGGCGTATCGAGGGAGAGAACGGGCGCGATATCGGCCGCAACTGCGTCGCGGGCCGTCAGCTGCGGCCCGAGTGACCATCGCTCGCGCAACGTTCGTATCAGCGAAGTATGCCGATATTCTTCCGTAACCACGCGGCGCTCGGGAATCCACGCCGAAATCGCGATCGCCGGTACGCGCTGGCCCGAACGGTCGAACGTGAATCCCATTTGTCCCGGCGGAGCCGCAGCATCCGGCGGGGGAGCCGCCGGCGGCGCGACGTGATCGTACGTACCGCCCGCTTCATCGAAGGCAACCAGCAGCAAGGTGTTGAGATGGTTCGAGCCGTTCGATGCCGACGATGCTCTGATAGCGTCGTAAACTTTTGCTAGCAATGCTTCGCCGCCAAGGAGCGAAGAAGGCGGATCCCACGGTAAGCCATGTAACAACGCCGAGATTGGAGGGTGCATATCGTTATGGCCATGCCACATATTCGGCTCGATGAACGCATAGTTGGGGAGGCGACCGTTCTTTGCGTCTTCGAGGAAATCTGCGACTGTGAAAAAGTTCGTAGCAAAACGGCGGTGCAGCCGAGAAGCGTGAATGATGCCGGTCATTGACGCGGGGCTTGGTGCGTCGCAATAGACGCGCCAAGTGAGACCCTTTGCTTCAAGCCGCTCAAAGACCGTCTCCGCGGTATTGTGGACGGGAAAGGCATCGTCGGGCGGAAAGTTTATCACATAACCCGACGCGGTAGCTGCGTGGAAGAACGAGCGGTTGGTAAACGTCTGCGAGGGTACTTCGCAAAACCAATGGTCGAAGGTGGCGAATCCGCGCGCGAGCGAGGAGGTCACCGGCAGTTGCGTGGGCGCGTAGCCCGTCATAATTTGGGCGTACTCTTCGTAGGTCGGCTGGCGTCCGATCTCGGCGGTAAACGCGCTGATGTAGTCGCTGATGAATCCGTCCATCGTTGGCTGCTGCCCGGGATTCGGAGCGTTGTAGGGGGCAACCATCTTCGACAAGGGCATGAATCGGTTCTTTGGATCCACAACGCCGAACAGATCGGTGTTGATATGCGGATATTCTTCGCCCGGATCCGGCTTGGGTGTGTTCATGTTTGTCGCGATGCCGTAATCTATTAACTTGCGACTGGCACCGTTTTCCACCCACTCGGGGATGGGATTCGTAAGGTTCTTGCCGATTACACCCTCGAATGACTCGACTTCCCCCGGGCCATAGAGCCTGCCGAGCACGTTGTCGAACGAACGGTTTTCAAACATGATCACGACGATGTGATCGAGCGCGTTCTTGCGATCGGCTGTGGATCCGATGCTCTGGGCCACCCCTAGGCGCGGCAGTGCGGCTGCAACAGACGCTATTCCGACGCCTTCCGTAAATCTGCGCCGCGTGATTTTGCTGTGCGTCCCATCCGACATCTTGTGGTCGCCCTCCTCCGACTCATTTTTCTTGAGGATAACGCAGGTAGCTTTCCGTATTCAAAAGGAGCCAAAAGCCTTCCTGCGCAACGAAGTCAGCCCGTTAAAATTGAACGGGGATCGGAGGATGCACCCTTGAGTGACGTTACCGCGATCGATGTTTTACTTGAGCCTGATGCTTCAATGTTACGGCATGCGCAGGCCGCCAATGCGCGCCTACTTAAGGAATTCCCTAAAGGATACGCGTTGGATGCAGCACATCAGCCTCACATTTCCTGCTTGCAACGGTACGTAAGAACCAATGCTCTCGAAAATGTCTATGCCGCCATTAGCAATGTCCTGACTACTGAGCACCCCGCAACGTGGTCGCTGACAGCGTATAAATACTATTACATACCGTGGAAGGGTTTGGGTCTTGGCGGAATAGTGATCCATCCGACTGATGCTCTTCTCAAGTATCAGCAAGATTTGATCGACGCTGTCGCGCCGTTCACCGTGCCATCGGGAACAGCCGCGGCCTATGTTACAACGCCTCAGGACCCCGAAATTGTCGTGCCGTTGATCGAGTATGTCGCGGGGTTTGTGCCGAATCATACTGGTAAGAACTTCAGCCCGCACGTAACGATTGGGCTCGCTACCGAGGACTACCTCAAGGCCATGCTCGCGGAGCCGTTCACTGATTTTACGTTCTCGCCGGCAGGTGTTTCGGTCTACCAACTCGGGAACTATGGTGTGGCGGCAAAGAAGCTGAAAGGTTGGTCATTGACCTAGTAATATTGCCTACCCTATCGCCTAGTGAGCACCACGAGGCCGGCGTCTTCAGAGTACTTCCGGTACGCGCCGCTCTTGATAAGTTGCGCGACTTTTGGTGCGTCATTAGCCGTCCAAAACGCCGGGTCGCTGAAGGCGTCGAAAACGAGGTAGTCCTGAGGGTCGCTCATAGCGATGTTGGCGCGGGGATGCGTTCCGAGATGAGCGATGAGAAAGGCGCCCGTTGCAATGCTGGCACTTCGTGGGAGCGTCTCCAGCGTGTGCTCACGTATTAGGTCCGCCGGCGTTGGCTGACGATAGAGCGCGAATCCTGGATTGATTGGACTAGAGTAGCGCGAGGTCCAGATCGAAGCGAGGAGCGCGAACAGGAGCGCACCCTTGGCGGCGAACTCAGAGCGGCGGTACATGCCTGCCGCGCCATCGGCGAAAGCGCAGAGCACGTACCCGCTCCAAACCGCGCTATAATGTGCGCCCATCGCCATAGTAATCGCTTCGTGCGAAAGCAGCAGCTCCGCTAGGCCCGGTACCGCAAAAATCATATAGCGCGATGCCAGCGGCAGGAACGCCAGCGGCAAGAGCAGCGCAAAAAGATACTCCAGGCGCAGGGGCGATAAGGGGCCGGCGAAGCCCGCGGGAGTCGGCGGGGTACGCCACCATTCATAGAAATGCAGAGAAAAGTAATGAAAATGAGGGTCGATAAGCGGACGTAGGACGGCAAAATAGAGGGTAGCGGTGCCGACCGCGATTGCCGCTATCCAGACTCCGCAAGATCGCATTCTCCGGTCATCACGCGCCATGAACGCTACGGCCAAGCCGATGAACGCCAGGCTGACGAACTGATCCTCCTTCACCATCACGAGCACGGCGGCGGTCGCGATCGCGACGCCCCGCAGTCGGCGATCAATCGCCCAAACAAGCGTCGCCGCAAGGGGCGGTACGAATGCAAGTTCGTGAAAGTCTCCGACCGCTTCGGCGCTCAGCGGTGGGTAGGTCGCCGCAACGAGCGTCAATGCGAACGCCAACCACTTCGGTAGCCGTGAAGCCGCCATCCCCCAGACGGGGAAGATCGTCGCTGCCGCTAACAGCGACTGCAGAATCACCAGCCCGCGCGCGCCGTTGAACGCTTTTACGAATGGAAACGCGAGATACAGAATCGGAGAGAAGTGAACGAGAAAGTGGTTTACGGACCCCTCGGCCGTGCTGGAGAATGTGGTGAACGCGCCATCGATGGCTTGGGTGAAGATGAAGTCATCGACACCAGCTCGGAAGATTGTGTAACGCCAAATGCCAAGATACACGTAGACACCGGCGAGAGCTAGGTAAAGCGCAACAACGGCGGTGAGCCACCCGAGACGGAAGGGTGGCCGCGTTCTCAGCACCATCGACCAAGATTTCACGGAAGACGCGCCCTCTGCCTGGCGTAGTCTCGATAGTCGTCTTGCAAAGCGTGCCCCGCACCTTACCAAGCCGCGGATCATGGTTACGCACGGCGATACTTGGAATATGGCCCACGAGCTCTATCTTGTTCCCGACGTCCGCACTGCTTGAGCCGACACCGACTTCGGCCAGGATGAAAATACCATGGACGCGTTCCCCGAGGAGGATCGACTATCCGATTCCCGCAGCCGATGCCATGTCTGGGCGAGTGCCGTTCGTCGGTTGGCAGAGAACCGTTGAGGCGCCCTCACAGTGGATCGTCTTGCAGCGTCTGGAACACCGCAACGTAAATCGCTCTCCAATAAGAGCGTGACGCAAATACATCGACTGGATGGAACAGGTCAGCGACAAACAATACCAGGCCGGCTATGATACGCCTGCTCGCTTCTTTGTTTGCCGCGAAGCGGGTTTGGCCACTTTTTCTTGGCAGCGTTTTATCGCTTTCAATGCTACGCTTCATGCAGCAATCTCAAGCGCAGCGCATCGGTTTCGATTGGGAACCGAACGACGGAGATAAATATGTCGATCAGCAAAACAGAAACTGCCATTGAAGTGCAGCCTGCAGCAGCGTCAAATCCACTTGATGTCGTTCCAGACGAAATACCATTCGATGTGCCTTATGGTCTCCCGGTATCGCTCGGCCAAGCCCAGGCGGTTATTCACGCAGCTGTGGCTGAAGCGATGAAACGGGGATGGAAGATGAACGTAGCGGTGGCCGATTCCGGTGGTAACTTGGTTGCTTTCCAACGGATGGACGGCGCAATGCTGGCGTCGATCCAAATAGCGGAACACAAGGCGCGCGCAGCGGCGATGTTTCGGCGCCCGACAAAGGTGTTTGAGGACGGCGTGCAGCTAATGCATCTCAACTACCTGCTTGCGTTCGATGGAATTATCGCATCTCGCGGCGGCATTCCGCTGATCGACCGCGGAGTGATTATTGGGGCGATTGGTTGTTCGGGAGGCACGGATTCTCAAGACGAAATAGTCAGCGAGGCGGGCGCGGCAGAAATCAACTCAGCCCGATCATCCCTCTCGGCACATCAAGAGAGGAATTTATGACAACGTTTGCATCCATAAAGTCGACACAGATTCGCGTGACCCGGCAGACACCCGCCTATTGGCGTGTCACCATCGACAACCCGCCCATCAACGTCATGGGCCCGGAAATGGTTCGAGAGTTTCAAGAAACCATCAACGCTCTTGAGGCCGACCCACACGTGAAAATTGTGGTGTTTGACAGTGCGGTCGATGGCTATTTCCTCAATCACTCCGATTTTACGGCGAAGCTAGAGGACCTGACCTCAATGCCGGATGGTCCCACGGGGTTGCCTCCCTGGCCGGATTTTCTCGTCCGCCTGACGCGCGCACCCTTCGTCTCCGTCGCGTTAATCCGAGGTCGCGCGACGGGAAACGGGAGCGAGATCGCGCTGGGCTGCGACATGAGTTTTGCTAGCCGCGAGAAGACGATCATCTCACAATGGGAAGTCGGCGTCGGGATGATCGCGGGCGGCGGCCCCATGGCCCGCCTGCCGAGACTCATCGGCCGGAACCGCGCTCTCGAGGTGCTCTTAAGTTCCGAAGACATCGGCGCAGATCAAGCCGAAGCGTACGGTTACGTCAATCGAGCCCTGCCCGACAGCGATCTCGACGCATTCGTAGATGCGCTCGCCACTCGGATCTCCGGGTTCGATAAATGGGCGATCGCTAATACGAAACGTCTCGTCAACACGAGCTTGCCCCCGGACGTTGAGATTGGCGCGGGGTGGGATGCATGCATCGGTTCCCTTGCGCGACCCGCCGCTCAAGAAGGGATCAAGGAGCTTTTTGCGCGCGGCTTTCACAAGCCGGGCGACGTTGAAGATCGGCTGGGATACTACCTGGGTCAAATCCCGCACGAGGCTAAAACCTAAGCGAAGATGTTGAAGCAGACGAAGCGCCGCGTGGTATATTATCGAGACGATGACACAAACGCATCAGCCGGGGGAGGAGCGCTTCAGGGTGGTTCTTCCGGAGCAAATCGAGTGGCGACCTTTTGATGCATTTCCCAAAGGGGTACTGCTTGCCGTTGTTGTGGGTGATCCGACAAAGCCGGGGCCTTATCTAACCCGCGTCAAGGCGCCGTTGAACGCGAAATTGATGCCCCACCGGCATCCCGAAGACCGTATCTACACGGTTATGTCGGGCGTTTTTTATATTGGTTTTGGCCGGGAATTTAACGGTGATGAAGTGACGGCGTATCCGCCCGGGAGCGTGCTCGTCCTTCCCGGAGGCACCTGGCATTTCCACTGGGCGAAATCGGGGGAGTACGTTACCCAAATTAGTGCAATCGGCCCGCTAGGTCTGGAGTATGCAGACGCCGGCGACGACCCGCGAACGATACCCCCGCGCTGAGTATCCTACAGTTGGTGCGCGCGAAGTCGCGGCGAAGTTATGGAGCGATAAGGGCGTACTTAACCGATGGGCACGCCGCCCGGCGTCGGCTTCGGCTAGAACCCCTACATGGCGATTTGCGACGTGCTGGAATGCGGCCCCATCTCGGCGCCCAGCAATGCGTGTATGGCGGCAAAGCAACGACGGCTTCGCGATTGCGAAGCCGTGTGCGGGGTAAGCGAGGGCGTTACAGCTCGCATCGTGCTGTTGGAGTGGTTAGGCTCTACCGTAAACCTTACTCCGTTACCACAAGGCCCAGAGGATCGGAAAGTCCCGTGGCGCTGCCAGCGATCGTTTGGATCGGTGTAACGTTGCCGGTTGCGTGCGCTGCAAAGCCAAGGATTGCATTCGAGCCCGAGTTAGAGACGAATATTTCGCCACTCTTCTTACTAACTGCTAGCCCAAAGCTGAAACCATTCGCCCCGCTCAATCCGGTATTCGAACCGGCGATGGTGCGGATCGGCGCGACGTTGCCGGTCGCTCCGGCGGCGAACTCGCTGATCGTCGCAGTCTTAGCATCGAAGACGTAAACGTTGCGCGAAGCGTCAACGGCGACCGTGTCGCCAGGCAGGGGGGACGTGCCGGGACTTCCCAGCCCGGTGTTGCTTCCACCGATCTGCGCCTGCATGGTGGTGGATCCCGCCGGAAAGATATCGATGGTTGCCGTCTTCGCATTCGCCACGTAGAGAAGGTTGTTGCTGTCGATGGCCAGACCGCCTTCGTCGGAGATGGTACGCTTTGGTTTAACGCAGCCGTTCGCTCCAGGCGCAAATACCTCGACGGCGATGCCGCCCTGTGGTAAGAACGCAGAAACGAAGAGCTGGCCCCTCCTATCGAACGCCACGGCGTTCGTCTGACTGGGTTTGGGGAAGCAATCGATCGCCGTTAACGGCTGAGCACTGCCCATGGCGTCTAAGGCGAACGTTTCGACGCCCAACTCGCCGGGCGATCCGATGTTGCCGTCCGCGATTCCGATGCCTTCTTTTGAACTGAAGGCGATGGCGAACGGTCCGGGTATGGCGCTGTGGTTCACGATGACCGAGCTCGGCGCGACGTTTCCGTTCGCGCTTTCGGCAAATTCGCCGATCGTGCCGTCCGTGCCGGCGCCTTCGTTTGCAACGAGAATAAGCGCGGGAGCCGACTTTTGGGTACTGGCGAGATGTTGGGCGTTATTGACGCTCGGCGTCGCTGCACCGGTCACGGAAGTGGTCTGCGGCACGCCCACCGCCGGAACGGGGTTCGCTATCGAACCGCTCTGTGCGCCGGAGCACGCCGCAAGGACAATGGCTATGCAGGCGGCTCCAATGTGATAGGGTGGTTTCATCTGAGTCTCCTTTAAGCGATGTTGGTGTCTGTTGGTTGTGTTTAGCATGACGTGACGTTATGAAAAAAGTTTAAACTACTTTTGTAGTGAGCGGTCGGTGATCGTTGCAGTATTGCGTGCTCCTTTACTTTGCAGGCGCAGCCGGCAGGACGACGATCGTCGCCTTCATGTATGGATGCAGCTCGCAAAAATAATGGTAGGTGCCGGGTTTGGTAAAGACGTGCTGCCACGTTCCGGCGGTGTCGAGACCCTCAGAGTCAAACGATTTGTCGGTCGCCGTCACCGTGTGGGCTTCGTCGTCGTCATTGACGAATGTGACACGGTCACCGACGTGGACGGTCAGGGCCGGCGGATTGTACTTGAAATCCTTGATGTGGACCGTCGCGACGGCCGGAAGCAGTCCTGGAACGGCGGCGTTGGCGCCGGCGGTGAGGGTGATGGCCAGCAGTGCGATTTGCAGGCCCGTAAATAATCTGCTCATGTGGGTGCATATGCCGCCACCGGCACGTGCGGATGGGTTGGGC
Source organism: Candidatus Cybelea sp. (assembly GCA_049696515.1). GTDB lineage: Bacteria > Vulcanimicrobiota > Vulcanimicrobiia > Vulcanimicrobiales > Vulcanimicrobiaceae > Cybelea. The sequence goes on from JBAVTZ010000001.1 coordinate 18,405, forward strand.
CATCCGCGAGCGGGCTCCGCGGCATATCACGAGGGCACACACTTTCTAACGGAGGTCTCCATGCAAAGTCCCCAAGGTGCCCGAACGACGAAAGTACTCTACGCCTGCGTGGCGGCGCTGATCATAACGGGCTGCAGCGGCGGCGCTTCGGGGCCGCCGCTGACTCCGTTGCGATCGAGGTCGCAGTCGGCGTCGCGGTTAGTACGCCACGCTGTAGGGCTCGGAAAGGTCCTCTCGAGCGACGGCGGGCAGATCTTCGGATTCGATATCGACCGCGACGGCAACGACGGCGCGCTCGCCACGTCCATCAACGTGGAGACGTTCGACCAGGGTAGCGGAGCGATTCTGAAGACGTTCCCAAACTCGCCGCCGAGCGGAACGTCCTATAATTTCGATGCGATCGTCACCGGCGACATAGGTCTCGTCACGCGCGACGTCATGCCCAAGGGGTCAATCTTCGCAAAGCGCTTCTACAACCTGATGGATCCGGTCAAAGGTAGGTTTACCGGCAATTGGACGCCGCCCGTCAAAGACATCGAGGTCGAGGCGGCCGGTCCAAATCAAACAACCGGCATGACGGCCATCTTCGCGATCGAGCTCAAGAAGCGCGATATTCCCGATCTGTTTGAATCGAACGTCGCGAAGAACAAGTTCGGCAAGGTGTTCCGTCTCGATCCGAAGACGTTTTCGTTGGCGAATCTGCCGCAAGTCGCGCAAGACACGGCAACGAACCAGGCGGTCATCGCCACCTCTCCGGATGGCGGACGGGTCCAAGGCGCCGCGCCGATCAACGTACTCGTCAATCTCGAGACCGGCAAGCAGACGCAATTCACCGGCTTAAACAACGGGGAGTTTGGTTCGGGCTTCGTCAACGGCTTAGCCGTCGATTCGAGCACGGGCATTGCGGCCACGACGACCGAGCTCAACGCCCAAGTCGAGTTTTACGACCTCGCACGGCAGACGGGAGTCGCGGCGCAGCTTCCCTGCACGGGCGAGACGTCCCAAGGGAACAGCGGCTCGGGCATCGCCAACGATCCGGTGAACGGATTGTTTTTAGTGACCGATCCGTCGTATTGCAGCGGGAGCCAGGGCAGCGCGATCGTCGTCTACGACGAGAAAGGCAATCTCGTCGAGACGATTACCGGGTTCAAGTTTGCGCTCGGAGAGCCCGCGCCGGCGATCAATCCCGGCAAACGCATGGGGTGGACGTTTGGCCCGGGCTTCAACCAACTGCAGCAGTTCTTTTACTAGACCGGCGTTTTTGGGATCGGATCGTTGTAAGCACCAGGGCCGGGGACACGGATGGAAGCCGCTCGAACCATCTTTCCCCAGCACGAGCTACCCGAGCGGCGAGAGATGCCTCGGTTCGTAGAGGCCGAGCTTGTCGCCGCCGGGGAGTTCGAGCGTCGTCACCAAACCCCAACCTCGGTCGGCGACTGATGTCGTTTTGATTCCCTTTTTCTCAAGCTGCTGTACCGTCGCGGCGATGTCGTCGCAGATTAGCCATAGTTCGTGTTCGCAGTCGTCTTCCGTCTCATGGACGGCGAGTTCCGTCGGCGGTGCGGCGAAGAAGAGCCGCCCGTTACCGGCGTCGACGTAGCGCAGGTCGAGCACGTCCTTGAGAAAGTCGTACATCTCCCTAGAGTGCTTGGTGTAGAAGATCGCGTGGATGCCGGTGATCACTCGGTCCCTCTTTCCTCGAATTACGCGCGCTTCGCGCGCTCCGCTTGGGATGACCATACTACGGCGCTTCGCAGCGCTCCGCTCGGGGATGACTTTTGTAAGATCTCTCCAGTTTCGTCCGAAAAGCCAATCGCGTCAACGCCTCTCGCACGATTTCAGTGATGGAGATGGGCGCTCGATCCGACCCCTTGCAAAATCGGGCAAGGAGTCAGATTGATTTTTTAGCCCCGGCCACTGAAACGCGGCTACTGCAAGACCTATTTCCATAAGCGCGTCCTGCTTGGCCACCCTGTCTCGGCCTCGCGGATCTTTCCGGCCAGCACGAAAAAGTGCGTAAAATAACTTTGCAAGCGACGTTTGCAAATCGCGCGCTGTGGCGAAAACTCTATATCCCGTAAGATATTTACGCGCTTGTTGTGCATACAACTAGAGCGATGCAAACTACGGACCGCGCGAGGGCGACGATCGGGCCTTGGCGTCCAGCGAACCAGTAGCCTAGACCGCGAACGTCGCCCTTGCGCTCCGTGGCGCTAACCAGAAAACAACGTAACCTTGATACCTTCCTGCATAAGCTGTTTTTGGATGTGCTCAAACCGTTCGTACGAAGAGATGGTAACCGGCCCAGTGTAGCCCAAACTCTGTAACTTACGTGGCGGATATTGCATGTAGGTCTTACCGAGCTTCTCGAGGCTCTCCGACATAACCGGTCCAAGCCACGTACGTTCTGTAAAATTATTCATGAACAGGTCGTACCGCTCTTGGGGGTCTTGCCAAAGATCAAAAATCTGCGGCACCGTGGCTATGTACTTTTCGGCACCCTTCCATCCAAGATTGCTATCGACTGCCAAGCCTCCCGTTTGGGCACCATTGTCGCCGCGAAGATTGAATACCATCTTATAGTTTCCGATGCGTACCGCTCCCGGCAGCAGCTCGTCTTCTGTGAAGTAAAACCACTCGTTACGCGGGCAAGCCCCGGTCCCGAAAAAGACCGGCGACATATCGTAGCTATCGAAGATCGTTGGTTGCCCAGCCCGATCCTTATCGGGCAATGGCACATTGGCAAGTGCTGCAAAGGTAGCCATGAGATCGAGACCGCCAACTATATCATGGTTCTTGGAGTTAGCGGCGATCTTTCCCGGCCACCATGCGATCGCTGGCACGCGGCCTCCGCCTTCACGCACGGTACCTTTCGTGCCCCGGAACGGCGTGTACCCTGCGTCGGGATACACGTCTTGCCACGCGCCATTATCGGTGGTCCAAAAAACGAGCGTATTATTCTCTGTATCTAATCGGCGGATTTGGTCCATCAGCCGGCCAACGCGTGCGTCCAGCTCGACGAGCGAGTCGGCGTACTTGCTCTTCGACCTAGACTTTCCTATATAGTCCGGGTGTGGAAGATTCGGTTGATGCACCTTCATGAAGTTAATGTGCGCAAAAAACGGTTGATCGGTTTTGTAAGCACTGTCGAGGAAATCGGCCGCGGCCTTCTCAATGTAGCCGTCGAAAAACGGGATCCCGACCACACCCTTGTCCGGCGTGTCGACGTATTGTCCGTTGATTTTGAAGTCCTCGTGCGCCTTCTCGCCGGCTTTGCCGGAGAGCGATCCTTTAGTGACGCGTTGGTACATCGCGCGTAAGGTCGGATCCATGTCCGGAAACCATGTGGGATCGGCATACGTGTAAGCGTTGAGATGGTAAAGGCCAACGTATTTCATCTCATCATACCCGTGCGCGTTGGGCAATGCGTCATCGTCTTCGCCTAAATGCCATTTACCGGTGAAGAACGTCGAATAATTTGCCTGCTTCAGCACGGATCCCAACGTCCATTCGGCCGATGGTAGTCCTCCGCCCTGGCCTTGGAAGGCCACGGCCGTCATCCCGCTGCGGTTCGGAATGCGTCCAGTTAGGATCGCCGCTCTGCCCGGAGTGCAACTCGGCTGACCGTAGCAATGGAAGAATGTCATACCCTCGTTAGCGAGACGGTCGAAACCTGGTGTGGGCATACCACGCCCCACACCTCCGCCGTACGCTCCGAGGTCTCCATAACCCGTATCGTCGGAGACGATGAGTACGATATTAGGTCTCTTGGCTTGTGGGGCCATCCCTTAAGGTCCTTTCGTTGAAATCAGTTACTTCGGAGCTGAAGGAAAGATCGTGTTCCAATTTCGTTTTATATCCACCGCAGCCCATCCTCTCGATTTCGCTTCATCGAGTGCCTTGTTGAGCATCCCGAAGGGCGACTGAGCGTCGTATGCGTATTCGCGATCCGAATGAGTGTGGTGCACGATCAACATTAGTCGGGCGCCGCTACCAGCCGCGGTCCATTGCAGGATCTCCACGTCACCGTCGGAGTTCCCGAAAGCTGCGATCGGCTGCTGTCCGATGTAGTCGTGGATTCCCACCGGCTTACCGATATCGTCATCGACGAGGTTGATTTCCGGGGTAGGCGTGCGAGGCAAGGGCATCGCCGAACTTGACGCGACTGCCGACCGACAGCTACTTGGCAATGAACTTCGCTCTCTCTACTATAGTCCTATCCCCAATTCGTTCCCTGGAAAGGGCACCATGTCAGCGAACAAGCCACGCCTCCTCATCACCGGAGCAAGCGGTCAGCTCGGCCGCCTCGTCATCGAACACCTGCGCCGTCTGAACCCCGGCGCCGACATCACGGCAATGGTGCGCACACCGCAAGCAGCGGACGAGCTCGCGCCGTTTCGCGTCTCGGCTCGCATCGGCGATTATACTGATCCCGCGTCGCTCGATGCGGCCCTGACCGGCATCGATCGACTACTGCTGATCTCATCATCGGCCGTCCTCGGTCAGCGTGCTGCGCACCATAAGAACGTCATCGATGCGGCAACGCGGGCCAAAGTGTCGCTCATCGCTTACACGAGTATCTTGCGGGCTGACACGTCGGAGCTGAGCTTCGCTGCCGAACATCTGGCAACCGAGAAGATGTTGCGCGAGAGCGGACTGCCGTTTGTCATATTGCGCAACGGCATGTACCTGGAGAACGATACCGCGATGCTTGAGCCTGAGGTAGCGCGCGGCGCGATTATCGGGAGCGCGGGCGACGGGCGTCTTTCGTCGGCGAGCCGATCGAATTATGCCGAGGCGGCAGCATTGGTCCTGCTGCGCGGGGCACCCGCCGGTTCCATCTACGAACTCGCCGGCGACGAGGCTTTCACGCTGACGCAGCTCGCGGCGGCGGTGAGCCAAAGAACCGGAAAGATGGTTCCTTATCGGAATATGAGCGAGGCAGACTTCCGCGCGGCGCTTGTCGGCATGGGTCTCCCGGACGCCATGGCGACAATGCTTGCGGAAACCAGCGCCGGCACGGCGAAGGGCGCGCTCGAGGACCACGGTCACGTACTGAGCCGCCTCATCGGCCATTCAACGACCTCGCTTGTCGATGCCGTAGCCGCGGTTGTGCAAAGTGGTTGACGGGCATACATTCCTGCTGTGGCTTCATATCGGCGCGATGATGATTGCGTTCGGGGCGTTGCCAATTGCCGGAATCATCTTTCGGGTCATCGTGGTGCACGTTGACGAGCAACGGGTATTTCAGCTGCTGGCCACCGCCTTTAGTCGCATCTTCGCAGCCGGCGGCGTATCTGTCGGGATAGGAGTGGTATCCGGTCTAGTACTTGCGCACACATACGGGTACGCGTCTGGCTGGCTCGTGCTGTCCTATGTGCTTTCAACAATCGCGGCGCTCATCGGTATTCTGATCGACGAACCATGGTCGCGACGTCTCGCCTCTGCGGACCGCCAAAATTTACCGCTCGTCCGCGGTGCGTTGTGGCCACGTCTCGCCGCTCCATTCGGGATCGCCCTTTGGCTCTCCATTCTCTGGCTTATGATTGCGAAGCCGTCCCTATGAATGCTTTGCGGCAAAGTCGCTGCTTATCGAATCGCGGAATCTGAACATCGTGGGGGCGGTAGACGCCATTTCAAATCGTATAGCTAGCGCATCGTGACCTCAGTATCGGTCTTTCCTGCTGAGCCGACTACTGCGACTTTCATGCGACGCTTTTAAAGAGCCGATGCAATGTCGTCGATCGCCGCCGTCACCCATGCGAGCGCCACTTTCGCGGCACCGCCTCCACGCAGGGCCGCTCTAGCGCGTGTTAGCCATCGTGGCGTCAGTCCAGTATTCAGAAATGACGAAAACGCTTCCCAGGCGCCCGACTTCATCTTGCTAACGCAAACCGTTCGACCATTCGGCCAAGCGCGTCGCCCAAACCGCCGACCGGATCTTCGCCGCGCTCGAACCCAATTGTCGTACGATTGTCGTAAATGCGGTTCATCGCTTCGCATTGCCGCGGAAACAAAAACGCCAAAGCTCTTTACAGAGTAAGGCATTTTCAGTGGTGAAGATGGGGGGACTCGAACCCCCGACCCCTTACATGCGAAATGATTCCGGGTTGGATGAGCAGCCAGCGAAAAAGAGGCGAAAACGACGAAAAGTATCGTAGCGGCGAGACTTTCCGATCCACTAGGCTTCCAGAGGTTTCCGTGGCTTTCCAGGCTTTTCCGCAAGAATGGTCGTCAAATGGTCGTCAGGCGGGCTCGGCAGCGCCTATGTTA
>JBAVTZ010000002.1:0-17777 GCA_049696515.1 Candidatus Cybelea sp.
CCGCAGTGGTGGCGAAGGTTGTTGGTACCGGCGCTCTTCGTCGCGCTCGCCTTGCTGGTGACGACCGGGTACGGCAGCGGCGTCCAGTTGAGCGACGGTCAAGCTTCGCTTCACATCGATCCGCTCAAGTTTCTTTGGCAACTCCTCCACGCTTGGAATCCGTCGCTCTACTTGGGCACCCATACCGGATTCTGGTTCCCCTACGAAACGCCGTACGCGTGGGCCTACGCGCTCGCTGAGGTACTTCACGTCCCGCAAGAGCTCGCTCAGCGGGTGATCGTTTTCACGGTCTACCTCGCCTGTCTCGCTTCGATGTACTACTGCCTGCGCAACGTGACCCCGTGGCTCGACGAGGCGGCTCGGATCGCGGGCTCGTGCGCCTATCTCTTCAATATGTACGTCGCGCTGAACTCGCAGGCGCAGGTCGTCTGGCTGCTCACCTACGCCACGCTGCCGGCCCTGGTCGGGATTACGGCGCGAGCTATTCGCGGCGAGATCAATCTTTGGCGGGCCGTGCTCGCGACGGCGTTGCTGGTCTTGGTGGGCGGCGGCATCAACCCGCCGTTGGTGGCAATCAACGTCATTGTTCTGGCCATTTTCGTTCTCGTGATGCTTGCGCTCGATCCGCAACCCGCGGCCGCGGCAAAACGAACGGTGCCGTTCATTCTCGCCGCTTCGGTTGCTGCCATTGCGATCAATCTTTACTGGATCGTGCCTTTTGTCGATTTCTTCCGCAACGTGTGGCTCAACGGGGTGCTGAGCGAGGCCCCCTCGATGCACAACGCGGCAACCTCCTTCGACAACGTCTTGCGCGGGCTCGGTCACTGGGCGACGTTCGTCTCGTTCGGCGGGCGACCGTACTTTCCGTGGGCGGCTCCGTACGCCGCCGGTTTGTTTAGCGCACTCCTCTGGCTCGTCCCGATTATCGCGTTAGGCGGGATCGCTTTTAAGAGGAACCAGCGCCCGGCGACGCTCTTCTTTCTCCTCGTCACCATCGTTTCGGTCCCGATCGTCGTTGGTTACTACCACGATGGCCTCGGAGATGCGGTGACGACACCCATCTACGATGCGTTTTACCGCAACTTCCCCGGCTTCCAGATGTTCCGCTTTTCCTATAAGTGGATCGCCGGGGTCGAGTTCGGCATCAGCGGGCTGTACGCGATCGCGGTTTACGGCATCGTCGCCTCGCTGCGCGAGTACCTTTCCAAACTGACGGCGCCCCAGCGGTGGAACTGGTCCTGGGCACCGGCCGCGGCGGCCACGGCGCTGATAATCTTACCGATTCTGGTCTTCGTTCCGGTGTTGATCAACAAGATGAACTATCCCGGTCAGGCGATTCCGAGCTGGGAGTATCGACAGAATCCACTGGTGGGCAACGACCAGAACCACCGGGTTGCGCTACTGCCCACCCAGTTTCTCGAGCAATTCGATTGGGGCGATCCTCAGTTCTACATCGAAGACTCGTTGGTCGGCCGGCCAATGATCTATGGGCTGCTCGGGAGCGAACCGTCGGAGGGAAGTGACCTCTGGGTTCGTCGAGCGTATCGCGCGACGCGTGAGGGATTGCCGTTTGCCGCCGATATGTTCCGCGCGTTAGGCGTGGACACGATCGAGCAGCGTGACGATTTCATCCCCGCGATTGACTTCAGCTCACCTGGAGAATGGCGCTTCAATACCACGACGCTCACGCACGACTTGGTCCATCGGGTGCTCGGGGCTACGCCGGCGCGCGCGGACGGGCCGCTGCACGCCTATCACCTGAGCGGAAGCCTGCCGCTGATCTACGGCGTGACGCACCCGGTTGTCAGCGCCCTTCCGACCTTTACCGATGCCTACCTCGGTAACGTTGCGGCGATGGCGAAAGGCCAGGCGCAGTTCGATCCGCCGACGCGCTCCGCCGATGAGTTCTCGACCGCCATGGAGTCGCTCTCGCCGATTCTTCCCGAATCCAACGCCCAGACGCGCGACCTTGCGGTTAACCAGGCGCTTGCGTACGGCATTCAGATTCATCCGCCTTCGGCCGACGTCTCCTGGTCCATGCCGTTCGAGGTCAAAAGCGACGCGGTCTACGCGATCTTTGCGCGCGAGCAGTCGCTGCTTTTCAACATTGCTTCGCCCCAAACGGTCGAGATCGACGGTCAGTTTTTTTCGCCGCAAACGACCGGGGGCGCCTGGACCCAATATGGTCAGATCGAGCTTGCTCCCGGCAGCCATTCAGTTTCCGACGGCTACCCAGATCCGAACTTGATAGTAGCGCTGGTGAGAGTTGACGATCTGAAAGCATGGGAAGATCGAATCGCGGCGCTCGCACGAGCGCTGCCGAAGAACCTGACATCTTCGACCTTGGTCTATGCCAAGAAGACGAACTTCAGCGTGCCTTCTTCGGGGAACTATCGCGTCCGGGCTACCGCCGTCGGCTCGTTCGGTCCCGATGGCCTGGTTCGGACCCAGCTCCGCCGCGGCTCCGCATATCGGAGCGCCTTTCCGACCAATCTTTCCGGTACGTTGCCCTATATCCCCGGCAATGGTGTCGTCGCTACCTCAACACTGATGATGCCGCCGCAGTGGTATCGCGACGACCCAACGGCCTATCAGTGGCAGCGCGGCGATCCGATGGCGTGGCTGCTCTTCGCGCGTAACGCGCACGTTCGCGTCTACGTGCCGGGGAATAGCGCCGTTCGCACGGCGGTGACAATGCGAGTTAGCCGCTTGCAGATTTCTAACTTGATGACCGTGGCCGTAAACGGGCGAGCGGCGCAAAGCGTCGTTTTACCTGGGGCCTCGGCAAACGCGCAGGTGTACGACTCAACCGAACAGCTTGCAGGGCCGATGCCCGGCGCCCTAAGGTTTGCGCTAACGTTGCGTCCGGGCTGGAACGACGTTGCGTTCAATTTTTATTCGGGTGGTGGCGAGCGCCCAGATCTTGGTTCCGGGGTCATTTCAGCGGCGGTCGCCCCGGATCTCGCGTTCAACCGGATCGCCTCGCAACCGGGCACACAATCGCCCGCGCGCGATGACGCCTTCAGAGTGGTCGCTCTGGCCCGCCCGCCCCAAGGTCTGGCTGGTGACCCCGAAGTAGTCGGAAGCGTCGCGCATAGCGCCGGCCGCGATGTATGGCTCGCGGTTGCCCTCGCCGAGCGCGGAAAGGTCGAGTATCGAGTTTTGCCGGTTAATCAGACCGGCAGTTTCGACATTAATTTCATGCACGCGTTTTCTGACAGCTGGTACGACGCGTCGAAGCGCGTCGTCGGCATTTGGTTCATTTCCCGAGGGGCTGCGCCGGCTGTATCGGGTCTCTTTTATAACCTCCATGCGATGCCGGCTCGCGCGATGCGCCACCCGCAGTCGTTAGCGAATCTTCCGCTTCGGGTGGACGGGCGACTTATCGGCACCCAGCCGGTTTTTCTCTCCGCCGGGAAACATCGCGTCGTTAGCGCGGATCGCGAAGCGAAGTTGGGGCTCTTGAGGGTTGAGCCGGTGGGCTTGCCGCGTACGCAACCGTTCGCGCTCACCTGGCATCGCAAATCGCCGACAACGCTCGACGTAACCGCGCGAAATACGAGCAATCCGTTTCTTCTCGTATTCGGGGAAGCCTACCATCCGGAATGGCAGGCGACATTGAACGGCGAGCCGCTCACGCACGTCGTCGTCGACGGCTTCGCAAACGGCTGGATCGTCCCCAGCCTTCCCAGCGGCGGCAAAATTTCGCTCACCTTTACGGCCCAGCGATACTATCTCATTGCGGGAATCATCTCGCTGATAAGCTTGATTATTCTAATCGCGCTGGCTAGCGTTCCGGAGTTGTGGCCGATCCGTACCTCGAACCATTGAACGCCTCCAGCTTGTCCTGGGCCCTCGGCTGCGCTTTGCGATATGCAATCGCGACCGCGGTGTTGGCGCTCATCCTGGCCACCATGTTCTCGGGAGGCGACGCCGAACGTTTAGCCACAACCGCGTATCTCGCCGTGATTTTCGCCGCGCTCGTGCTCGCCATAAAGCGGTTTCTCCCCGCAAGCACGGCGGACGATCCACCCAAGGTGCGAGGGAGTGCATTTCCGGCCGCGCTAGCTTTTGCTCTCATCGTCGGAGTTTTCGTACTCGTCGGATCGACGCTGGTTTCGCAGCCGAGTTCGGAAGCAATCGCAATTTCCGCCTGTCTTGGGTTAATCGGGGTCGCGGCGCTGGTTCGCTCCGGCACCGTCGCGGAGCTGAACGCGAAGCTGGCGCAGGGCGGTGGGGTCATCACTATTATTCGATATGGCGTAATGGTTGCAGTCCTGGCGCTGTGCGTGAGCGCGCTGCTTTCGTCGCGCGACGGCGAGGGTTTGGCAAAATTCGCATATTTGGCCCTGGTCGTCGCTACCTTAGCCGTTGCGGCATCGTTGCTTGCACCGACCAGTGCCGGCGTTGCGCTGCGTAAATGCTGTGCCGATCTCGCAAACCTGCTCAAGAGCTCGGCCAGCGCCTGGGTTTTCGCTCGCACCGCAAAATATGCGATTGCCACCGCCGTTATCGCGCTCGTCGTAGCGACGTTTCTCCCTAGACCGTACTCGGAACGCTTTGCCTCGACCGCCTATCTGGCCGTTCTATTCGCCGCGCTAAGCGTCGGCATTACACTCTTTCTAGGCCGATTCTCAATCGAACCGCCCGAGCCGGGCGCCCACACGCTTTCAGAGGTGCTGAAGTTCGGCGCCGTGGTTGTGGGGTTCGTGATCGCCGGAGCCGCGGTCGTTACAAGCCCGATTGCGGAAGTGCTGGCCGTCTCAGTCTGCGTTTGTTTGATCGCTGCTGCCATCGCGAAGCGCTACCAAACCATCGGTAGTGGTCCGTAACAACCCGCTGCTGACGAGAATCTTCGCGATCGCGGCATCGCTCGTTTTCGCCGCCTTTGTCGCCGCCAAAGGCATTCCGACGCTTCGTCACGATTGGGCCTGGCCGATCGAGCGGGCCGCGATCCCATCCTTTGTGAACGAGGCGATGGGAGGTTGGCTTTCGGTCGGTTTGGGGGCTCTCAACCCGCATCCGACGACGTACTTAATTGCGCTCCCCATCGCTGCGACCATGTGGCTCTTCGGCCCTTTCGTCGCGCTCGGACTGCTGGCGTTCGTGACGGGATATCTTTGCACGAGTGCTGCGCGCGTTCTGTCATCACGTTGGGGGTACACGGCAGCGTCGGCGATCGGAATCGGATTGTTCGTGCTCTTCAACCCGTGGGTATACAACCAAGTGGTAGCGGGACATCTCGTCATGGTGCTGGCTTATGGCGGCCTCATTGGGTTGTGCGCCGAGATGTTGCGCGGCAAGAACGCCTCGCCGGTGCGTCTTGCCCTTTGGAATGCCCTCGTTATGGCTCAGCTGCAGTTCTTTATCCTCTCGATGCTCGCGCTCATCGTCTTTGCGTTGGTAACGAAAAAATGGCTGCCGGTACTCGCCGGCGCTGTCTTCGCGCTTCCGCTGGCGATCGGACTTATCGCGGAGCGCGCGACACTCTTGGCGACCCCGTACGGTTTGGCTTGGCAGACAAATCAGTCGGTCGCACCGGAGGCGCTCCTCGGGCTGGGTGGATACTTTGCCGGCTATGCCGACCGGCTCGGTCCAGCCGCCGCGGTCGCGGTTTGGGCCGTTCTCGGCCTGGCCATCGCCGGCGTGATTGCGGCGCGCCGGTCACGCGCGGCAATCTGCGCGGCAAGCGCGGCCGTCGTGCTTTACCTCGTCGTTCTGGGCGTGCATGGGCCGCTGGCGGGACCCTACGAACAAGTCGTGCGAAACGTTCCCGAAAGCGGGGTCTTTCGGGAATTATACGATCTGGTTGGAGTTTTCGCCGCGCTCGTCGCCCTGCTCGCGTGCGCCGCCACCGGCACGGTAAGGAATCTGGGCTACTTGGCACTCTGCGCCGGCATCGCGTTGCCAATTACATGGCTCTTTCGTCCTCCGAGCGATCTCTGGGTCTCTGCCGGTTCGTATCCTCATCCGGCGATTTCGGCTCCGCCGTTTAGCCGAGTCGCGCTTATGCCGGCCTTTCAGCCACTCGGCTTGCGCACCGGCGCCGGCGACGGGGCGGATCCAAATGCCTACGTGTACCCCGGGCGGATCGCGTCTTTGAACGTGTACTTACCGGCCTATCCCGTCGATGCGGCACTTGCACGCTACGAACAGAGTGGAGACGTCGGAATGCTGCGCGCCTTAGGCGTCGCCGAAATTGTTCCGCGTCCTTGGCTGGTCTCGCTTTCGAACGGAGGAATCGGCTTGGCTGCGCGATCGCTCGTCTTGTCGCGGCCGCGGTTTTCCAGCGTGCCTCCTCGCGGCATTGACGGACCGACGCCGCTAGTCTCGGAGTGCGATTCGCCGCACATCGTTGCGCTGGCCAACCAGCTGGGTGCGTGCAACCTATTCTTCGGCGATGCGATACGCGGCTACTGGATTACACCAATAGAGGCCCCGAGTGATTCGCTCAATTCGCAGACGGCGTGGATCGACGCGCGACTGGCATTTGCAAAAGCGCCCGACCTCGCGCAAGCAATCGGCGGTGCGCTTACCCAATCCAGTCTTCCTCACCGCGTCGAACCGAGATCGTGGCTACTCGCCTACGTACGCGGTCGATTGAGCGGGTCCGACGGACGCTCGCTGCCGATACCCCAGGGAAGATTGACGTGGTTGCCGATCCCGGCGAATGTCGTCTCGGTCTCCTGTGCGGGCCTTTGCGAATTGGTCGCTCAAGCGTCCTCACTTCCACACGTGCCAGTCGATTTGCCGAGTGGGAGAGCGCGAACGTTGGCCTTTCGAGAGCTCGCGCCGTGGCTCTATATCGCGCAGCACGACGATGATTCGGCACGGCTCTTGCGCTTAAACGTAGGGTACGATCCGGGCTGGATCGCGATCGCAGACTGGCGCGTGTTGCTGCACGTCCGCGTGGACATGTCGGTGAACGGCTGGTTCTTTGCGGCGCGGTCGTCCAACCGGGTCGTCCTGATGCAGGTGACCGCATTGCTGCAGTTGATCGCCGAAGTTTTCGGTATCCTTTGCCTGCTTTGGTTGCTGGAGGCGCTCGTGCGTGCGCCGACGAAGCGCGCCCCGTGACCGTGAATACCCTGGTTCCATTCGTGGATCTGAAGGCCCAGTTCCGCACGTTACGCGAGGAGGTTGTTCCTCGTGTGACGCGTGTAATGCAGGAGGGCAGCTTTATTTTAGGTCCGGATGTGGCCCTGTTCGAAGAACATTTTGCGACCTACGTCGGCGCTCGCTATTGTGTCGGCGTCGAATCGGGGACCGCGGCATTACAGCTCGCCCTGCAGGCTTTGAAGATTGGCCCGGGTGACGAGGTGATTATTCCCGCGAATACCTACGTCGCCTCGGCTCTCGCCGTTTCGGCCACCGGGGCGCGCCCGGTGCTCGTCGACGTCGATCCTGCATACCTCGTCGATCCGGCGCTTCTCGAAGCGTCGCTATCCCCACGGTCGAAAGCCATCATGCCGGTTCATCTCTACGGGCAGGCCGTGCCGATGGACGAGATCTCGGCCTTTGCTCGGCGGCATGGGCTGTACGTCGTCGAAGATGCGAGCCAAGCGCACGGGGCACGCTGGAAGGGACGTCGTGTCGGGAGTTTCGGAGAGGTAGGCTGCTTTAGCTTTTATCCGGGCAAGAATCTCGGCGCGTATGGTGACGCCGGCGCGGTCGTCACCAGCGATCCCGAACTCTTCGACATGCTGCGGCTGCTTCGCGATTTCGGTCAGCGCAAGAAGTACGAGCATCTCGTCAAGGGAGATAACTGCCGCCTCGACTCAATCCAAGCCGCGGTTTTGGATGTGAAGTTGCCTCATCTCGATGCTTGGAATGACGCGCGCCGGCGCCATGCGGATGCCTACGACGCAAGGCTTTCGCGAATTGGCCTGACGCCGCCGCAGCGACTGCACGATGAAGGACACGTCTATCATTTGTACGTCGTCGAGGTCGAGAATCGCGAGCGGGTGCAAGCCGTCCTGGGCGAACGCGGAATCGCTACCGGCATCCATTATCCGATTCCCATTCACCTGCAGCCGGCTTACGCCGATCTTGAGCTCGGCAGTGGCTCGTTTCCGCGCACCGAGCGCAGCGCGGGGCGCCTGCTCTCGCTCCCGATGTTTCCGGAGCTTACCGAGGAGCAGATCGGCTTGGTCGCCGATGCGCTCGAGCAATCACAGCCGCGCGTGGTTACATATCCTGGCGCTGCGGGCCACTGAGCCACAGCCTAGTCGACAAGTCATGGAACGAACACCACTGGGAGTGGCCGTGGTAGGAGCGGGCTACTGGGGTCCCAATTTGGTACGCAACTTTCACGCGTCCGACGATTGGTCGGTGCGCTGCATCGTGGAGCCCGATCGTGGCAGACGCGAACGCCTGATACGGCTCTATCCCTCGGTTGCCGGACACAGCGAGATCGACGCCGCCCTCGAAGACCCGCAGGTAGCTGCCATTGCTCTGGCGACGCCTCCGCGAACGCATCGTGCGCTTGCGGCACGAGCGATCGACGCGGGCAAGCACGTGCTCGTAGAAAAACCGCTGGCAGAAAGTTACCGCGATGCCGAAGATCTCTGCGCGCGGGCTCGGGGCGCGGGCGTTTGCCTGATGACCGACCACACCTTCCTTTATACGGGATCAGTAGAGAAGCTGCGGGCGCTGCGAGAGGGTGGAGATTTCGGCAAGGTGTATTATATCGACTCGGTACGCGTCAACCTCGGACTCTTTCAACAAAGCAATGTCGTATGGGATCTAGCCCCGCATGACGTTTCGATCATCAACTACGTCTTGGACGAAATACCGAACTCGGTGGCGCTCCAGCTTGGAGCTTGCGTCCACGCCAAGACGCCCGATGTGGCTTTTTTAACGATGTGGTATCCGAGCGGTTGCCTCGCTCACGTCCACTTGAGTTGGTTGTCGCCCGTCAAGGTGCGCCGAACGACGATCTCGGGGAGCCGCAAGATGGCGGTTTGGGATGACGTCGAACCAACCGAGAAGATCTACATCTACGACAAAGGCGTGGTGCTCGACCCATCGAGCACGAGCTTGCAGCAACAAATGGTGTCCTATCGTCTCGGCGATCTTCATGTCCCGCTGGTGGACAACCGCGAAGCGCTCGGAAAACTCATTGCCGACTTCTCGGATGCGATTCGACGAGGGTCCTCGACGCGGTCGGACGGAGCTTTTGGGGCCGGGGTCGTCCGCGTGATTGAGGCCGCCTTGCGATCGGCCGAACTCGACGGCGCCAAAGTTGCAGTGACGGTAACCTCATGAAAGTTTCGTTCATCATCGCCACGCTCAACGAGATTCACCGGCTTCCGCGCGTGATCGAAAGCATTCGCGCCCAAGACTATCCTGCCGAGCTCGTCGAGATCGTCGTGGTAGATGGTCTATCCGACGACGGTACGCAGGAGTATGCCAAATCCGTGGGCTGCGTGGTCGTCGACAACCCGCGGCGATTGGCCGAGCCAGGACACTTGCTCGGCTACGCGGCTGCAACCGGCGATCTGTTCGTGATCATTGCAGCGGACAACGTGCTGCACACCCGCGACTTTATCTCCCGTATCTGCGACCCGTTCCGAGACCCCAACGTCTATGCGGTGGTTCCTCGCGTCGTAAGCACCAGCGAAGACAACCTCAGCACGCGCTACATCAACGACTTTACCGATCCATTCAACCATTTTCTCTACGGCAACGCAGCCACGCCGAGCACTTTCGGGCGGAGCTACCGCACCAAACGCGCGACCCAATCATATATCGTCTATGAGTTTCCGGTCGACAAGCCTCCCCTTATCGCGATTGCCCAAGGCACGACGGTTCGCGCCGATGCGCCACGGCGGGTTGGGTGGGAAGAGGACGACATTATGCCGGTCATGGACATTCTGCGGGCCGGCCACGACGTTGCCTACGTTCCGGGTGCGCTCATCGAACACCACACGGTCTCCGGACTCTTCAACTTCGTTCGTAAGTTCGGGCCGCGCATTGCCCAGCGGCTCGAAGACCGCGATCAACCGGTCTGGCAGCGAGCCGGCTCATGGACGGCGGCGCGCAGGCTGCGAGCCTATTTGTGGCCCTTCTACTCGATTTCGATCCTAGGTCCGGCCGTCGCTGCACTCGCGGGATTGATCCGCGATCGGCGTCTCACGTGGTTGTATCATCCCGTCATCAACTTCGCGCTCGGGTTGGAGTTTTGGCGCCGCATCGTTCGGTATGCATGGTCGCTCGCGCTCTGCCGTCTGCGAGGCCAGGGAGCTTAGCCGGAGTAATGGCAAAATCGGTTTTGGTTACCGGCGGGGCCGGCTTCATCGGATCGCACATCGTCGGCGATTTGCTGCACTCGGGATACCGCGTGACGGTTTTCGACAACTTCACCAGCGGGTTACGCGAGAATTTGGCGGCTTGGAACGGTGACGTCGAAATCGTCGAGGGCGACATTCTGGATTCCGACGCGATCGTAGCTGCGGCGCGAGGTAAGGACGTCGTCTCGCATCAAGCCGCTCAACTCGAAATCACCAAGTGCTTGGAAGATCCGCTCGACGACATGCGCACGAATTTGGTAGGTACGATCAACGTCTTGAACGCTGCCAGGCTCGGCGGCGTCGCGCGCGTCGTCAACGCTTCCTCGGCGTGCATCTATGGACAAGCGGTGGATCCACCGAGCGACGAGGATGCTCATCCACACAATCCAAACTGGTCGTATGGCGCGAGCAAGCTCGCAGCCGAGAAGTATGCCCAAATTTTTGCCAACGACCACGGCCTTGCGGTCCACTCCCTGCGCTATGGAATCACGTATGGTCCCCGTGAATGGTACGGACGGGTTTTGACCATCTTCCTGAAGCGCTTGTTGGAAGGGAAGCCGCCGGTAGTCTTCGGCGCCGGCGAACAGTTGCGCGATTTCGTTTACGTGGACGACGTGGTGCGGGTCCACCGTGCCTGCATCGAGAGCGAGCTCGAAGGCGCGCAGTCCTTCAATGCGGGAACCGGCACTGCGACCTCGGTCGCGGAGTTGGCAAAGCTGGTCTGCGAGATAACCGGGACTGCGCTCGAGCCGGTCAACGAAGAAGTGTCGCCCGGCGAGCGCTCTGCGCTGGTAGACGGGCGCATGCGTCTACCCTCGGAGTTGAACGTAATGCAGCTCTCACCGGCGAAGGTCGAGCGCTTCTTTGGAATCGCGCCGCAGGTATCGCTGCGCGAAGGAGTGCGTCGCGAATGGACGTGGCTTCAAGAAAATTCCGCTCGCTGGACCACCATGAGTTATTAATAAAGGGGGGGTATCGTCGTGATCCTCGCGTCCATCCTGTTGGCTGCGGCCTTGCCGGCAAAGCCGGCGCCCCTTGCGGGGCTGCACTATCTCGTCGGTACCTGGAACTGCACGTACCGCGCCGGAGCGGTACGCTTTCCCTACGCTGCCACCTACGTTTACGATCGCGACGGCGCCGCGTTGCGGCAAATCGCTTCCTGGACGGGCGGCAGCGACGAAGAGTTACTCGCGTACGACGCGCAGCGCGGCTGGACGGCGGTCGTTCTCGACAACCATGGAACCGCCACGATCATGCGCGCGAGCGGCAGCGATCCAAACCACATTGCCTACCGCAGCGTCTACCCTAATGCAGGCATCGCCGAAAAGTTCGACCGCGTCTCGTCGACGACGTATACGCTGCACGCTACAGTACGCTCGGGTGGTAAAACGATCACCTCCGTCGATACCTGCGTGCGCCGTTAAGCGAATCGCTTGTCAGGACGAAAGCTCGACTGCGTCCTTTTGCAGCGGCGTTCCAAACCGGATGCCGCCGTTGGCATCTTCAAACACCTCGCTCCAATAGCGCATCATCACCAGGCCGTCTTCATGCTGTCCCAGCAGGTCGGGAATCGGCTTCTGCTCGATCATGTCGATCAGCAGTGAGGCGAAGTTGATGCCGGCCGCAGTCGTGAGCGCCAGCGTGCCCGAGAAGCGTGGGTTCATCTCGATTATCGAGAAGCTGTCGTCCGAACGCAACATGCCCTGAACGTTGGCAGGCCCCCGCAGACCGCTCTGCTCAACGACGCGCCGTGCGATCCCTTCGATCAACGGATGACGATGCGTACGTCCCTTGACCGAAACGCCGGCTTTGATGGCGATTCGTTCGCGCGGCACCGCCGCGACGACCCGCCCCGGAGCCGCCGCAAAACAGTCGACCGTAAACTCCGAACCGTCAACAGCCTCTTGGACGATTAGATCGCTCCGGCCGCGCGCCGCTTCGTGCAGGGAGTGCAGGCTTTCGATCCGCGCGGTTCCGACCGAGCCCGAGCCGCGCCGCGGCTTGAGATAAACCGGAAAGCGATCGACCTCGATCGCCGGCGAATACATCTGCGTGACCGGTCCCAAAACCCCGATCTGACGCAAAAAGTCGGCAAACTCGAGCTTGTCGGCGGTACGCCGCACGATCTCGCGCGGCGGCACCAGGAGGTGACAGCCGATCGATTCAAAACGCTCGCGCGCACTCGCGAGGGGGAGAAACTCACTTTCCACGATCAGCGGTACTAGAAGATCGATCTGGAGCCGCTGGGCTGCCTCAAAGCACTCCCGCGCAAAATCTGGTGCGCTCGCCGACGGGAGCTTGACGAACTCGTCGACGAACGCGCGGGTGGCGTTAAGGGGATCCATATCGCCCGCGACAATGAACGCGGCACGACCGTCCTCGCGCAGCGCTTTGATGAGCGATTGCGCGGTCACGGTTCCCGCGGCCGTAATCATTACGCGCCGGCTGCTAGCGGGCATCGTGCGGCATCCAGTGCAGGGTGAGATCCTTTGGTCCGATCAAACCGGGATGGTGAAAAATGAAGAACCGGCTGTCTGGTCCGACGTAGACCGTTTCCTTGGTGAGCGGATCCCGGCCGTAGAAGACAATCGCATTACTCCTACGATCGTAAACGGCTCGCCAGTGATATCCTGAAGGCAAATGCGTGTAGTCGTAATGTGTCCCCGGCGTGCAGCTCGCGAGGGCGAGCACGACGCTCGAGAGAAAAAGATGCGTTCTCGGTCGCGGAGCCGTTAGTAGGCTCGAACGTTTCGCAGTCCGGCCGCTTTAAACGCGGCAGCGACCGTCGGCGAATCGCTCCCTGCATCGGGATAGATGACGACAGCGCGGCCTTGCGCCACCGCTTCGTCGAAGTTATCGACCTCGTCGTCGGGAATCGCGAAGCCGGCGAGGTAGCCCCGCGAGGCGCCCTCGTTTCGCGAGGAAAACGAGCCCAAGGATGCCTTCCGGCCGCCGATTCCCGGAACATCGGTGCCGGTCTCGTCCCACACCCCTACGCCTTTGGTCATATCGTCGGAGAGCGAGTTGCCTTCCATTTCGGCAGCCACATCGACGAACTCGAGGAGGGAGGTCTCGTCCGTTTCCCTCAGATTGGCGATTACCACTTTGAGTTTACTCAAGTCCAACTGCTGCCCCGAAAGTGCGCCTTCGAGCGCCTTCGGATCCGCATCCGGATAGATACCGACGACCAAGCGTGCCACGCGTTCCAACTCCTTTAGCGGCGCTTAAAGGCCGCTAGCCTTTATACACCCTGATAGCGTGGGCAAGCCGTTCGACGCCCACCCGGATATTCTTTTCGGGTGCATTCGAAAAGTTAAGGCGCATGCCATCGTGCACGTCTCGTCCGGAATAGAAGTTAACGCCTGGCACGAAAACCACTTTCGATTCGGCCGAAATGCGCAGTAGGTCGGTCGTGTCGACTCCCGGTACGGTCACCCACAGGAACATTCCACCGGCCGGTCGCGTAAAGCGCACGCCTTCGGGCATGAACTGCGAAAGCGCCTCCGCCATCACGCCCCGCCGGTGCGCATACGTCTCGGCGATACGGCGTACGTGCGCGTCGAAGGCGTTGCCCGTGCTGACGTATTCGTGAAAGACGTATTGAGCGAATGTTCCGGTGTGCAGGTCGGCGCCTTGCTTCGCGAGCACGATTTTTTCGCGGATCTCTCCGTCGGGTATGACCAACCACGCGATCCGCATGCCGGGCGCCATGATCTTGCTCCCAGTGCCGGAGTAGATGATCGGCGCACTCGTCTCGTAGGATATCAGCGCCGGCAGATCGGTGCCTTCAAAGCGCAGCTCGCCATATGGATCGTCTTCGACGATCGGCAAACCAAAGTGTTCGCACAAGCGCACGACACTTTCGCGCCGCCGTCCCGAAAGCGTGCGCCCTGTCGGGTTTTGAAAGTTCGGAACGAGGTAGAGAAATTTGGGGAAGGGATCGGCGCGTTCGAGCACCCGCTCGAGCGATTCGGGAATCAGCCCGTCTTCGTCGGTGTCGACCGTGAGATAGCGAGCCTGATAGGCGTCAAAGGCTTGAATCGCGCCAAGATAGGATGGGTCTTCCAACACCACGTGATCGCCTGGATCGAGAAAGACCTTTCCAACCAAATCGAGGCCTTGCTGCGAGCCACTGACGATCGTGACGCTTTCGGCTTCCACCGCGCTCTTGAATCGCCGAGAAAGCCGGTGGGCGACCCAACTGCGCATCTCCGGGATTCCTTCGGTAAGGCTATACTGAAGCGCGGCGGGCCCATACCGCTCCATAACGATCCGCGTAGCCTCTGCGATCGCTGCCGTCGGAAAGAGCTCCGGCGCCGGTAGTCCGCCGCCGAAAGAGATCACATCCGGTTGTTGGGTGACCTTCAACATCTCGCGAATCGTCGATGCCCGCAGGCGCGTAATGCGCTCGGCGAACTTCGCGGCCCGCGAGACGGTCGACATGTCCGTCTCTTAGCCGGCGGCCATCGGGGGTCCGCTTATTGGAGCGCGAGCCGGAGGGGATTGTCCCGGCTGCACCTGCCCGGCAAACGAGTCGCCGGCGAAGGAGAGAATCGTGGCGCCCAGACCGATCAGGCCGACGAAGATAAGGACGAGCGTCCCGACCACCGGCACCAGCTCGGCGGCCGTGATCAACACGATACCGGCCAACAGCGCGACCAGCGGGGAAGGCGTGGTTGACGGGCTGAGCAGTTCGCATAGCCTGCGCCCTACTAAGAGCGCGAGCGCCGCCGTTCCAAGGAGAACGCCGCCCAGAAGGAAGACCAGCTCGAGCAGGATCAGCGGGATCAGCAGGATCGTGATTGCCAGCAAGACCGCGAGCGGAATTACGGCGACGCTGGCGAGCAAACCGGCGGCGACCGAAAGCCCAGGATGCCTTTCCAGCCGGTCGAGGACCATGCGTGTCCGTAGCGGGAAGATCAGAAAGAGGAGCAGCGCGAGGAAGTTCCAGGAAAGCCGCCACAGCAAACGGTGGTCCGGAACCAAAGGACTGTAGGCGGAGTCGCTGGGCGCCCACGGGACTACCGCCTGGGTAAGCGCCCCCCCCACCTGGTTGATCTGGCCGGTGACGATTCCGCCGGGCCGTGGATCGTAGTTGCCGCCGATGACGTTCACGTCGCCTTCGACGATGCCGGCGTTTGTTGCATCGCCGAAAATGACCGTCAGGTCACCGTCGACGACTTGCCCCGGCTCGACCACAACCGAGCCAAAGTAGGTCCCGCCATGATAGACGGCTTGGGTTGAGGCCAGCGCAGGCGCCGTTAACAGCGCCAACACCGCAAGAAGCGCCCCGAGCACGATCGAGTTGCGGGCGCTCACGAACGCGGTCCTCGTGCGATGTAGAGCGCGATCAACGGAACCAAGCGCCGGTATCCATAAAAGATCGCCGCCAGCAGCAGAAGATCGACCAGAAGCACACCGGTCACCGCGGCGGCCGCCAGCGGAGTCGCCGGAGCTAAAGCCCGCAGCGCCGCGGCAAACGCGGCCGCACCGCGCTGTTCGGACTCGAAGAGCATCCCAAAGAGCCGGGTAAAACCTCGCGATTGCAGTGCAACCAGCGCGGCAAGCGCCCAAGCCGCGATCAAATAGACCAAAAGCGGGAGCCAGATTTGAATCCGCCGGCGCACGTGCGGACGCGTGGCACGCGTCGCGGAAACTACAGTTGCGGTAAAATTGGAAGAGACGCTCCCAGGCGGACGAGCGGTGGTCAGCAATGCGTCGATGACCCGGAGCTCGCGCATCAGCCCCTCGCATTCGGGGCAACCGCGCAAATGCTCGGTCACTTCGAGCGTCTGCCGCGGCCGAAGCGCCGATTCGAGATAGGCGTCGAGCAGCGGCTCACACGAAGAGCAGCGCATTCGAGCCTCCCTTCGCCGCCGCATCCGGCAAAGCACCGAGGGCGCGGGCCTCCCGCTCGCGCATTTTTTTGGTTAGGGCGATTTTTCCGCGATGGATAAGCGTCTTCACGTTGCCGAGGGAAAGTCCAAGCGTACTGGCGATGGTCTGATACTCCATGTTGTCGAAATAGCGCAGGGCCAAAACCGTTCGCGTGCGTTCCGGAAGCTCGGCTAGCGCGGCGCGCAGCTCGCGCTCCGCCTCTTCCCGCAAAACCCCGCCGGCCGGATCGGCCTGCGGAGACAGATCGGGAAGCGCGCTCTCGAGCGTCTGCTCCTGTGTGAGTTCTTGCAGCTGCGGACTCCGCAGCGATTTGGCCAAATACGTTCGAATCACGTTCCGCGCAATTTGATAGATCCAGGTTGAGAACTTGCCGAGCTGCGGATTGAACGTTCCGAGATGAGCATAGGCTCGCAAAAAGGTTTCTTGCGAAAGGTCCGCTGTCTCGCTGGAGTTGCGTACAGTTGCGCCGATGAAGTTCGCGATGCCGCGTTTGTAGCGATCGACGAGCACGCCGAAGACCTCTCTTTCCCCGGAGCGCACTCGATGCACCAGAGCTTCGTCGCTCTGATCACGGAATGCCATCCGCCCTCGTTTCTGTTCTTCTGGGCGCTGTTACCTAGGCTGGGTCGAGTTTGTTACGCCCCGCACAGGGAGCGGAGGGTTGGGTTGGCGGCGTCACGGCTCGAGAGAATCGGGCGGCGTCCGTCCAGGGGCCAGTCGATCCCCAGATCCGGGTCGTCCCAGGCCACGGAGAATTCCCGGGCCGGGTCGTAAAAGGCGCTCTGCTTGTAGGCAACGACCGTCTCATCTTCTAAAGCGAGGAAGCCGTGCAGAAAACCGCGAGGCACGTAAATCTGCCCCCCCTCGGCGGCCGTGAGGGTGGCGGCGGACCATCGGCGATAGGTCCGGCTCTGGGTCCGCAGGTCCACGATCACGTCGAAAACGCTTCCGCGCACCACGCCCACCAATTTGGCCATCGTCGAGTCCCCGTGGAGCCCACGCAAGACGTTTCGGCGCGATAGCGAAAGATTGTCTTGCACAAACGTTTCTTCGACACCACATTGGCGATAGCGATCGAGCGAGTAAATTTCTTTGAAGAATCCTCGTTCGTCGCAGAAGATACGTGGTGTAACCTTCAAAGCGCCGGCGAGAGGTAAATGCTCGATCTCCATGAGAACGAGGGTACTATGAACGGCAGCGTGAGTCCACCGGGCACGTTCGTGCTTCGGCGCGGGCTCGAGCGGATTCGCGCGAGCTCAATGCTCAAACAGAGCCTGCTCGTTTTTTCTGCCGGTATGGTGCTCAACGTATGCGGTTTTGTCGCGCACGCGGTCGCCAGCCGTCAACTCGGCGTTACGATGTACGGCGGCCTTTACGCGCTGCTCAACGCGGCGGTCATCGCCGCATTGCCGGCCGCATTTGTCGCACCCGTCGTCGCGCAGCTCGCGGCCGAGTTTCGCGCGCTGCACGACGACGGACATCTGCGCGGCCTAACCGACGGCGTGGCGGGCGCGTTCGCGAGGCTCGCCGTGATCTATCTCGCGATCGCGGCCGTCGGCGCTCTCCCGGTCGCGCGGTTCCTTCACG
>JBAVTZ010000003.1:0-47830 GCA_049696515.1 Candidatus Cybelea sp.
GCCTAGCGACATCGCGAGGCTGCTTGCAGCAATCGAGTCAGAGCGCGGACGGCCGCGGCTCGCGGCGCGGTTTTTGGGTGCCGCAACCAGTCCCCGCAGCGCCGCGGTCATTCCGCCTGCCGACCGCGTATCGCACGAGAGGCTCGTGGCCGGCATCTTCGCGTCGCTCGGTTCTGAGCTCGATGTCGAGCGTGAGATCGGCCGCGAACGAGGAGGACGTGCGATCCTTGCCGATCGCGAATTCCATGAGTAACTTCGTGGTTTGCCGTGACCGCTCGGTGTCTATGAACCTGGCGATTGGAGCCTTGGCACCCTAGGTTTCGCGGTACCACGATTACGGTAAAACTCCCACGGAAAATCTGGTGACGTTTGTAAGGAGTAACCCTCGATGAAAGCTACTTGGGAACCTCACGAGAAGCACGGCGAGTTGACGGAACGAAGCGATTTACCCGATAGCGTGTTTGCGTTTCCGTCCGAGCGCAAGGAACCGATGACCGATGCCAGCCACGTTCGAAACGCGATTGCGCGCTTCGATCAAACCATTGGCGTCTCGGACGCAGAGCGCGCGTTGGCATTCGAGAATATCAAGGAGGCGGCCCAGTACTACGGCGTCGATATGTCCGAAACGGATTGGCGCGAGTTAGGCGATCGGCCGAGCACCGGAAGGACTGCCGAAGATCGCAGGGAGTCGGCGCTCAAGGGCGCGGAGACGCGTAGGGAAAGGGGCGAGTAGGCCGCAACGGCCGCCAGTCCCGACGTGGCCCTGCGCCGGCATCGGGCGCAGGGTTAAGTGCTTGCGTGCGCCGAAAGGGAGCACGAAGGACCCAGCAGGAGAGCCTTTCGACTCAAGCGTTCGGTACTCTGACGCGAGATACTGACGGCAAAGGAAGGTAGCTTCTCGGATCGGAGATGACTTTGAAAGCGAGTCGATTTTTCTCATTCCTCATCGGCGGCCTTATTCTCACCGCCTGCGCGAGCAATGGTGGTACGTCGATGGCCCCGATGACGCCGGCGATTCGGCCCGACGTGGCGAACCGCCAAGCTCTCGCAACCCCTGGGCACTTTCGAAACCTCCACCTCTACGTGACGTCGACGGCGCCATATTTTTTCAGCGGCTATAGTCTCCCGCTGCATAATGGGGCGCTTCCGCGCTTCAACGAAACCGGCGTGAACGAACCGGTTCCGGTCACTGGCGACCTCAGTGACCTCTATGTCGGGAGCTTTGACGAGGGAACGATTTACGTCTACCGGCTGCCGCTCGCCATTGCGACCTCCAAAACGCTGCGATCTGAAGCGAGCCCGCACGAATCGAACCTCCCGTTGAGCGGATCCCGATCGCTTTATGCGGCACGGCGGTCGGCGACGGACGGAGCCATTCCATCCGGCCTTGGCGACCTGTCAGGGCTGGCGGTAGCCGGAGGACGGCTCTACGCAGCCGGCGCCGGCCGCGCAGACCACGAAGTCCTCGAGTATAAGCTCCCGCTGGTGGCCGGTGAAGCTCCCTCAGCCAGGCTGGTTGGTTTTCCGAACCTCGATTTCCTCAGCCTCGCCGCCAAGAACGGCACTCTTTACGTTGCATCCACGACCAACGGCACGGTGGCCGCATACCGCTTGCCGTTGCGGAACGCTGAGGCGCCCGAATACACGATACCGACCGCCCCCCAAATTGATGGCGCAACCGGGGTCGCCGTGAATGCCGAGTCCAGCTACCTCTACGTGTCGCTGTTTGCTCTAGGCGACGTTTACCAGTACCCGTTGCCGTACCACGCGGGTGAAGCACCAACCGTACTCAACGTTAGGTTGGAGAGCCAGGGCGGGTTGCCGTATGGGATTGCCGTCGCGAGGAATCACCTGTTTGTAACGGCCCACTCGATCCTCGCCTACCGGATTCCGCTCGCTTCGAACGCGACGCCCGAGGCGAGCATCTCGTTCGCCGGGTCTGCCGCCGGCGTCGCCGCCGGCAACTGAGGAATCAGATCGCCTCGATCTTCGCCATCATTCCTTGATCCTCGTGATCGAGGATATGACAGTGGAAGACGAATTCGCCTCGAATAACTGGGTCGCGAAAGTCCATCAACAGCACTACCGAGCCGGGGACGCCGCTCTTCCCCACCACCGTTCGATGCGGAACGATGAAGCTGTCGGCCCAGTGCGGATGCTTCACTGCGATGCCGTTAATGCTTTTGACCAAGAAGTGAAGCTGGTGGATGTGAAAGTCGTGGATTTCTTGCGTGACGTTCACTACGTGCCACTCCTCGACCGTGCCGACGTGGACCACGAACATCGGCGGTGCTTTGATCGAAAAACTCTTGCCGTTGATGAAGAAATGCGGCTTGTTGTCTTCGCTGAACACGACCAAGCGTTTAGCCGACGGCTGCGGCAGCGCAGACGTGTAGGCGTTCTGGGGCAACGGTTCGCCGACGGTAAGTGGCCGCGCTGAAAAATCGCCGGCGCTCTGGTGACGTTTTGGTGGGACGAGCCGTGCCAGCAAAAGGTAAGGATCGGGATCGCCATTCGGCCCGGTATCGTAGCAGAGCGTACTAAACTTAGCGCGGCCGCTCGCAGGACCGGTCACGACGAACTCCGCGCGGCCGGCCGGGGGGACGATCACCGACGATTCGTCGAGCGTCGGTGGCGTGCCCGGGTAGGTGTCGAGGGCGAAGCCGTCGAGCGCGACCACCTCCACTTTTTCCCCTTGAACGTTGAGCCGCAGCGTCTTGTGGCCGGTCGCATTGACGACGCGAAAGAACTGCTTCTCGCCTGGTGCGATCGTAATGTCGGGCCGGTAAGCGCCGTTGAGCGTCACCGTAAGACCATCTTTGGTCGTGCACGGAGCCGTGTTCGAATTATCCGGGTGCATGGCACTCGGCTGCGATCCAACCGCGGCGTTTTGACCGGTCATATCCATCGGCATGGGTTCGTCGCCGCCGATTCCCGTCGCTCGAATCAGGATAACCCGATGCTTCATCTTGGCCAATCCGGGCAAGTGGCGTTCGAGTCCCTCGATTACGATGGCACCCGACATTCCGCTTTCGCCAACTTGGAAATTCACTAAACCGTGCACGTGCGGATGATACCAGTACAGCCCCGGTTCTTGATTTGCTGGAATGCGCACCACGTAGCGCACCCGTTTGCCCGGTGTCGCGAGAACGGTGAGCACGTCGTCGCCCGGTTTGCGCGGCGAGACTCCTAGCCCATGAAAGTGCAGGTTAACGTCGTCTTCCAAGCCGGACATCGCCGGCGGAGGCGTCTTCGGCAACTCGTTCTTCAAATCTACTTCGATCGTTTCGCCGGCCTTCACGTCGATCGTCGGAGCCACATTGCGCATGCTGCCATACTGGAATTCGGGCTGACCTGTATACTCATCCAGGTTCACGACCAGCGAGAATTTCGCCACACCGTGCACGGCTTTGACCACGGGGGGCTCGGGCAGCTCCTTAGCAACACTGGCAGTTGAGGGGCGCGCGGGCATAGTTAACGGTGCCACTGGAACGATCGGGCCACTCGCCCGGCCTGCGCAGCCGGCGAGCCATGTAACAGCGACTGCGAAGCCAAGAATGTAACGCATCGGCTTCAAGAAGCTAACCGGCCGTTGCCATTGGCGCCGTCCATTCGGGGCGTAATCCGGATTGTCCCGGAGCGCTCTCAGCCTGCAAAATGCGGGTTCAGCGTGGCTTGTAGATCGCGAAACGCACTCCGCGACGCGGAGTCACCACCGAGTTTGATGTAAAGATCGAGCGACCGCAGATGTAGGAGTGGCCCGCCGGCGAGTCGCGATAGCTCGACAGCCTCCATACTCTGCGCGCGGGCTTCGCTTGTCCGATTTAAGGCCGCAAGCGCGGTCGCCTCTGCTAGCTTCGCACGCCCTAAAAGGCGCGGCCAGCTGCCGACACGGATGCCCAACATGTGCGCCATCTCGGCGGCACGACCCGGCTGCTCGAGCAACGCCAAGGCTTCGGCTTCCGAAATCGCCAGTGCTTGTGAAATGGAGAAGGGCTCGCAGCGAAGCGCGCGCGCCATGTCGATCCATTCCAACGCGGCACGGCCGTCTCGGCGATGGATTTCGATACGAGCGAGATTGGAGAGCACGATCAGGCGATCGAGCGTGCTACCAAACAGGTCGATGAGGCCCCAGGATTCCAATGCAAAGTGTTTAGCCTCTTCGAAGCGACCCAAGGTCAAAAGGTGAGCCGACATCATCTGCATTCCGAGGCGCAGGCTTCGCACGTCGCGGTTGCGACTCCCAGCTTCAACGATCTTGCTCGTCTCCTCCAAAGCCCTCGAAACTTGGTCGGCGCGAAGCGCGCGGATCCCGGAGGAACGTATTGCGACGTCGACCGCCAAACGCGTGTCGGCTAGTCGCTCGCGTGCGACGATCGACGACGCCTCTTCGATGATCTCGAGCGAACGCACGTCATCGCCTTGGTCGAACAGGATTGAGGCTTGCTCGATGAGAGCTCGGACGAGCGTTTCCGTGTAGCGGCGGTCGCGCGAGTATCCGTACCGTAAATGTTCGATGAGGACCCTTCGCCCCGATGCGACCCCAGACGCTCCTTGACAGTGCGCCGCCTCAAGCTCGACCAGATCGCAGTTCGCGCCGAGGATATCCTCCAATCGATCGTCCGGTATAGCTGGAAGCAGAGCACGCGCCCGCGCAATCGTGCGGTGCGTTTCGGCAAATGCGCCAAGCTCTATTTGTAAATCCGCAGATAGGCAAAGCGCACGAATGGCCCGCGCCGCATCGTTGCTGTCGCGTGCGAGGGCGAGCGCCGCGGTATGGGCCCGCTCGAACTGACCGCTGTCGCGAAGCGCGTCCATCGCAACGAATCGCGGGTCGTTTTCGACGCTTGCGCCCAAGGATTTGTCGCCGCTCGTCCGGAGGGAGAGGCGGTCCTCGAGGGCCTCGGTAAAGAGATCGCGAGCTTCGCGGAGGTCGCGGTAGAACTGACTGCGCGAGATACTCATGTCGTCGGCGATGGCAGCATGATTTTCGCGTTCGATGTCGCTGCGACGCAAAACGCTGAAGCGACGGCGTTGCTGGTCGGACTCCGAACTAAGCCCATTCAGGAGCAGCGTGATGATATTCGGCAGTTCGTCTGCGAACGCCACTCGCCGCTGCGCATCTTGCCTCTGCGTGGTGCTGTCGCAGGCTTCCCTAACGAGAGGATGCCGTGCTAGAGCGTGGCGATTGCGAACGCTTCGCAGCAGCGTTACCGCCGCGCGCCGCCGAATAGCCCTCTCCCGCATCGCTTGCTCGCCTTCGTTGATAAAGATCCCTCCTTGCAGCAACCGCCGGTTTTGAGACTAAGGGGAGACTTCGGCGGCCGGATAGCTGTTGCCCACGTTTAATACCGGAGGCAAGGTTATTCGCGTTCGTCTTTTCCCAGGGAGCTTGCAATGCTTGTACGTTTGCCAACCACAACTCAGCTCGCGCTCGGCGCCGGTCTACTACTTGCGTCTGCCAGCGCTTGCGTTGGCTACCAGCCAACGAACGCCGCCTACGCAGCAAACCAAGCTTTCGGAGTGCAGGCGATCGGACAATACCGGCAGATGATCACGATCGCCGGCGTTCGATCCGTGCTCCCCGAAGGCTTTAAACCCAGCGCCGTCCGGCCTCGCTGGATGAAGTCGCCGCCTTTCCAAAACAATGCGGCCAACGGCGATCATATCGCGGTTGCCCAGTTCGGCGGCTCGAGCATCCTAAGGTTCCGCCTCAACGATAAAGCGAACCGGCCTCCCACCAATTGTGAGGCGGCTTCGTCCACCAACGGCATTGCCGTCGATCGCGCCGGGAACCTGTGGGTACCCGACGGACGCGCCGATACGACCACCGAATACGCACCAAACTGCGGCAGCGCAAAGCTGACCATTCCTGATTCGACGGGCGAACCGGCCGATGTCGGATTCGATGGCAAAAACCACGTCTACATTCTGAATCTCAACAACACCAGCGGTCCGCCTACGGTCGAATTCTACAACAGCGCGAACGGCAAGCAGCTCGGCACGCTAAGCGATACGCAGTTCAAGGATCTTTTCGGCATCGGTACGGACCGCCTTGGCAACGTGTTCGTATCCAACCTAACGGGGAGCAACGATGGCATCGTGATCGAGTTTCCGCACGGGAAAATGCCCGGCACCCAGCTCTCAGGCGTGAGTTTGGGACTTCCGGGCGCACCCACCTTCGATCGCGAGAATAACCTGATCATCACCGACTGGGAAAGGGAAACCATCGACGTACTCGCGCCGCCGTACACCGGATCGCCAACGACCGCCCCCCTGATGGGATCGTCGATCTGGTGCAAGCTCAACCACAAGGAAACCGATCTCTACTGCGGTGATGCCGACCAAGGATCGATCGACGTTTATGCGTATCCTGGAAACACCTACAAATATAGCTATACGGCAGACCTGTCGGCGAACGCGCTAGTGACGGGCGTGGCGCCGGCACCCGCTTCCCCCTACGGGAGGTAGCGTTCGGTTTCGCGCCAACGCACTTTAGCGGCCGGCGCGCGGGATTGCGAAGCAATGTCTGCGTATAAGGTTCCTCATGAATGCGCGTTCAAGCGTTGAGAGCCTGGCGGGACGCGCGACCTTTCCGACATTTAGGCTTAGCGATTCCGAACTCGGCATGGGCGCGAGTTTGGGGAACAGCGCGATTTGGATCAATACCAAAAGCACGGGCGCGGTGGAACGCGTGAGTTCGAATGCGTTAGCGCAGAGCCTGATCGGCGCGATCTCGATACGGTATGGCGGTTATGGGCAGCCGGCGCGCATGCTAGCGGATGGCGCAGACTCCCCGAGCTTACCTTACGTCGCGCTCCGCCCGGACGCGACGCGTCGCACTTTCGAAATTCACCCCGCCTACCAGCGGGTTTCATTTACGCTTGGCGGCGTCGTCGAAATCAGCGAAACTACGTTCGTCCCCTTGGATGCGACGGCGATGTCGGCCGGCGACACCCCGATGGTGTACATCGTCGTTCGAATGTACAACACGGATGACGTCGAGCATTTCATTCGCGTCGTCGGCTCTGCGCGTTTGCGGGGCAGCATGCCGGAGGACGTGCACGCGCGCTTCGACGCCGGACGGAAGGCACTGGTAGCGTGGAACGTTTCGCAGCCGCAAGCCGTCCGTGTGTTCGGCCTCTCTGAACCATCGTCACGCTTCGAGACCACTTTCGATTTTGCCAGAGTGTATGACCCGATGCACGTCCACGCCCTTGAGGACAAAATTGCGGACGTGGGCGACGTTTTGGGGCAGCTGCAGCTCGATCTCGCCCTCGAGGCCCGGCAACAACGCACGATCTGCTTTACGGCGGGAGTATTTACGGAAGGCGAAGAGAGCGCGCTGGAATCATGTGCGGCCGCTCCAGGACACCAGACGGCGTTTGAACGAACCGTCAAGCACTTGGAAGAAGTGGTGTGCCGCAGCCAGGTCCTTACGCCGGATAGCCTGATCAATCAGGGCGCGCTTTGGAGCAAGGTCAATATGCGTCGCGTGATGGCCAAATTTCCCGGAGGCCGTGCATTTAGTAACGATCCAGGAAACTACGCGAATGTTGTCGTTCGAGACAGCGCCTGGTTCGTCTATGGTTGCGATCACTTTATGCCGGAATTTTCCCGAGAGCTGCTCGAAAACGTTGCGGCTCGTCAATACCCGAGCGGGAAGCTTCCCGAATATTATGATGCCGTGACCGGCCGCGTCGAAGACGACGGTCTGAACATCAACGACGACACGCCCTTGTACATCTTGGCGGTCAATCACCATTTTCGCTCCACCGGCGACGTGCGATGGCTGAAGAAGACGTATCCTAAAGTCGCTGCAGCGGCGCGCTATATCATCGCCCAGATCGACGACCGCGGTCTGGTCTTTTGCTCGGCGAATGACCCGCGGGGCAACGTGTGGTCTATTGCCGGTTGGCGCAACATTATCGAGCTGTATAGCATCAACGGCGCGGTCACCGAGATCAACTCCGAATGCGTCGCCGCACTCCGCGCAGTTGGTCATCTCGCCGATAATCTCGGGCGACCCGACGCTGAGAAGCAAGAGTTCGACGGCGCAGCGCAGCGCATCCAGGCGGCTATGGATAAATGCCTGATCAACCCCGAAAACGGCCTGTACTACCTCAACATTGATGTCGCCGGAAACGTGCACACCGATGTAACGGGCGATGAGATTTTCCCGGTGATCTTTCGGGCCTGCGATGAAGAGACTGGCTTTCGGATCATCAGCCGTCTCAACGCGCCCGACTTTTGGACGGCGGCCGGACTTCGCACCGTTTCGCGCTTAGACCCGCTCTACGATCCGTCGCACTACGCGGGATTGATGGGCGGTGTATGGCCTGGGTTAACATGGTGGTATGCGTTCGCAGCGGCGCGTTACCATCCGGATTTCATGGTACGAGCCTTGCGGTCGTCCTTCGAGCACTACGCCGCCGATCCGAAGAGGAATAACACGGTTCCGGGTCAGTTCAGCGAGTGGTTTGACGGCGAAAGCTTAACGAACAGAGGGGTGCGGCTGTCGCCCTGGGAGCCTCCGCGGTTCTTCTGGGCGGCGATCGAAGGCGTTTGCGGCCTTATGCTCACCGCAAGTGCACCGCAAATCAATCCACTCATCCCCGGGCACTGGTCCTGGGTCGGCATCCGGCGGTTACGCTACCACAAGGGATTTCTTTCGTATTTCGCCGTGCGGCAAAGCGGCGGCCACATGACCATCTATTCCACCGTGGCTCTGCAGAGCGAGTGCGACGTGTTGCTCTTTGACCGCGACGTGTCCGACGGTCTCCGCGTCTTCTCGGACTCCGCCGTTGGCATCGCTCTCGCCGGCAAAGAGCGAACCGTGATCCTCCTGGGAAACACCGAGCAGAGCACGGTTTCCGTCCCGATCAACGTCAAAGAGGTGGTGGACGTGTCGAAGCGCTATACGGTCCGGCTCTACAACAGCGAAAAGCGCGATTGGGAAGCGCCGGTGACGCGCGGCGCGGAAGGGCTGGCGGACCTCGCGGTGTCGATCGAGGCCAACGGATACCGCCTAATCGAACTCACCATCGCGGACGGCTCCTAGGTACTAGAAGTAGGTACCGGCGTACTGGGTAACGGTACTTGCGTTGGTTACGTACAGGTCGGTCTGGGTGGCATTCAGGGCGAGGAACTCGTTCGTGGCCATATAGGGCCCAGCAGCCGGCGGTAACGAATCTTGGACGATGACTCACCGGGTTCTCACGATCGTCGCCGCGGCCGCCTTGCTTGGTGCCGGGCATTTCGGGTCGCCATCACTCACGATTGTGCCGTCCCAGTCGGGCCCGCGCGTCTACGGCCACGTTCGCGGCGTCGGGATGGTGGCGTGGTTTGATATTACGCAGCCGGGAATCGCACGGTCACTTGAAACCGCGGGCCTGGAAGCGACTCGGTGGCCCGGTGGAACGCCGGCCGACGCCTATCACTGGCAAACAAACACGATGGCGCAGTGTCCCGGTCACGCGTACCATGCGGACCCTCGCTCTTCATTCGATAATTTCATGCAGGACGTGGCGATACCGGCACACCTAGACGTCGCAGTCGTCGTCAACTACGGCTCGAACCAAGACTGCACCGGCGGCGCCGATCCCGCCGAAGCCGCGGCCTGGGTCGCCTACGCGAACCGGACCAAGCACTACGAGATCGCCTGGTGGACGGTCGGCGGCGAGCTGTGGAACCGCAACACGATCGACATGCATTCCGAATCTGGTAACCCGGCACAATACGCCGAGATTGAAGCCGCGCAGTACTACGCGCAGATGAAAGCCGCATCACCGATTCCAATACACGTCTGCGTCGATGTCAATCCGCGGTTCTCGAACTGGGACTCAATCGTGTTAGCGAAGGCACGGTATGACTGCGTTGAAATGCACTACTATGCGCAAGGTAAGAACGTCAACGACGAGCGCCTTATTCGCTACGGGGCCCGCGGGCTTACGAGGCTTATTGATGTCCTCAAAGGAGAGCTTGCGACCGCAGGTCATCCGAATACGCCGATTTACGTCGGGGAGATCGGGTCGACCGGAAGGCGTGTGGGAAAGCAGACGCAATCGATCGTGCAGGCACTCTACGCCGCGCAGGTCGTCGGCGAGCTCGTCAACGACGGCATCCCGCGCGCGACGTGGTGGCTCGGCTACAGCAATTGCTACGGGTCCGACAATGGCGGAGACTTTAGCCCGACGCTCTATGGCTGGCAGAGTTTCGGTAGCGGCATGATCTTTTCGGGAGGCCCGGCATCAAACTGCCGCGCACCCGATGTGCCGCCTTTGGGTACGCTCCTTCCAACTGCGAACGCCTTCGTGGTCGCCAAGTACTTCGTTCGCGACGGCGAGCACGTTGTAGGTCTGCGCGTCAACTCACTACCAGACGTGCAGGCCTACGCCTCAACGTATGCCGGCGGTTACGCGCTGCTTCTCGTAAACCGTAACGAGGGCACCAGCGTCACGATTCCCGTGATGGTCGAGGGCCGGTCATCGGGATCAGGCGGAACACTTGTTACCTACGATAAGACCCTCTACGATGCTTCCCAACACGGCGAGTGGCTCAGTCCGACCATTGAGACGCTCCCTGCCTGGCAGGGCAGCTTCACGGTGACCCTTCCCCCTTGGAGTATCGTCGCCGTGCAAATCAACTAGCGTCGACGCAAGCGCTCCTCTTATGCAGACCAGCGGCTTAGCGAGTACTGAGCCGGGCGACAATACCCTGATAACGAGCGAGCTCGTCGAGCCTTTCTTTGAGCGCCTTTCGGCCGGCCTCGGTAATGCGGTATGGTCGTCGTCCTCGCTCCGCGACCTGTAGCGGCGCGATCAGCCCCATATCTTCCAGTCTTGCAAGTGCTCCGTAAAGCGTGCCCGGACCAAGACGCTGGCCCGAGTGCTGCTGAACATCGAGAATGATGGCGTAGCCGTGCTTTTTTCCGGCATTTAACGATGCCAGGACCAACAGCGCCGGCTCTGAAAAATGGCCCAGCGCACCAATGGTCGGCGGCGCGGCTAACTTACGTGCCATATAGCAAGGCGCCTCGACGCAAGGTGCAAACTCGCTCTGGGCCGGCCGTCGGAAGCATTGCGGGTAACAACCTCCCTTTGCATGTACTTGAGCGCCGCGTCTAGCTGCGAATCCTTTTGAGGCTCGCCGAGTGTAGCGCGCGAGTTCAAGGCGACCGCGACATCAGGTTCAAGTCCCTTACCGTTTAGGTCATGGTTGGCGGGCGTAAGGTAGCGTGCACTCGTAATTTTTAGCGCGGCACCCCCTGGAAATCTCGATACTGTCTGCTCTACGCCTTTCCCGAAGGTCCTGCTGCCGAAGAGCGTCGCCACGTGATTGTCGTGCAGCGCGCCGGCGAGTATTTCCGACGCCGAGGCCGTGTACCCATTGACGAGCACCGCGACGGGAACGGTCACTTGCGGTAACTCGTAGTCGGAATATGCAGTAACCGCCGGTCCGGTCCGCGGCAGGCTGGTCATTACCGCACCCATACCAAAGAAATGGGAAGCAATCGATACTGCCGCCGACACGTAGCCGCCTCCATCGTCCCGCAGGTCAACAACGATAGCCGAGACCTGTCGCTTCTGCAAGCGCTCTAGTGCAGCCGCAAACTCTTCGGCCGTGGGCTGCGCGAACACGGCAACAAAGATGTAACCGACGTTCCCCTGTAGGGTCCTGACGAGGACCGTCGGGGCATGCACGCTAGCTCGAGTCAAGGATAGCCCCCGGTTGGCTTTGCCTGGTCGCCGGACAACGAGATGCACGACACTTCCGTTGGCGCCTCGAAGTAGTTGGGTCACGGCGTCCTGTGGCAGCCCTCGCGTGGACGTTCCAGAAATCTCCGTAATCAGGTCGCCGTCAGCGATTCCGGCCAGGTCCGCCGGCCCGTTGGGAATCGCGTAAATCGCGCGCGCGAACTTTGTTGCGGTATCCGTGCCGATAAGGACCCCGATGCCATAAACGGATTTAGGATCCAAGGGCGCGTCAAATGAAGCGAACTCTTTTGGCGTAAAGAACTCGGTCCAGCGGTCGTGCGTGCTCAACGCCATGCCATGCAGCGCCGCGTATGACGTCGTGAGCGAATCAAGATGATACTTGCCGGCAGCTTCCTCGACATCGGCGATGATGCTGCGAGCACTGGCGGGCCTATGCGGTGAAAGGCTCGGGCTGCGCGCACCCTCTCGCTGCGCGTAAGCAAGTATGGCCGTATCGGCACCCGATTGAATCTGGTCGCCGCCGATGGGCCGATAGAACGTCTGTGTCAACAATCCGAAAACCTCGCCGATCAAAGCCGTCGGGTCGGTGCCGGGAATAGGCTGAGCTGCTCTACCCACGCTAGTAAGGGAACTCGCAATCAGCAACGCGGCGATCGTTTTGCCTAAGGGTCGAAGATGAAAGTTCATTCCTGCCAATCTCCTGGGAACGGCGCACCCGGTTGGATTCGTTCTCTCGATACTACGCGACCCGAAGTAGTACGTACGGCGTACTATGTTCCGGCAAGGTGCAGGCGTTCCTGCAAATTCGCTACGGGTCGCTTTTGTTTGCCATCGAGTCGGAGACGAGGTCGAGCGTCGTCTGATAGGTCGTCGTCGAGATGCCGATGATGCCGCTGTGCTGTTCCTCGGTTGCGTATTCTTGAATTGACGTCGGCAGCAGTCGACTGGGGGTGTATTGGAGCTTCGTCTGGCTGTCGACGGAAATCGAACCCGTCGACGTGTCTTCAACGTGCCGCGTTTCATCGATCTTCAGGATCCCGTTCACGTCGCTCGTCACCGTGTAATCGGCGGTAACGGTCGTCTTGCCTTTACTTTGTGAAACCGACCAATGCTGCTTGGCGTCGAGCATGTTTGCATCGAAGAAGTTCGCACCGAGAAAACGCAGGAGCGTGTACTCCTCGCCGTTCACCTGCTTGCTCGGATCACAGACAACCGTGGTATTGCCATAGACCGCGCAGGTTGCTGCCGGAGCGCGTCGCGTGTACGTTCCCTCCTCACTGACGACGACGACCAATCCGTGATCGGCTGCTTCGCGCAGCACGTCGACGGTCATCGTGCCTTTATCGTCGAGTTTGGTGCTGTAGGACCGGTTTCCGGTCGATCCGGGTTCGCTGGTTACCGCGCCGTTCTGATAGCCTTCATAAGTAAAAGCGTAGACGAGATGGCGCAGCGGCGGCGCGTCGGCTCGGGCAACAGCCGCGGGGGAGCCTGCTGTCAGGCTTAACGAGGCCAAGACGGTAAAAAGGCACCGCATACCGACGAAGTTGTTGATTCATAGCGGGCGCGCGCATGGCCTGCGCGAACTCGACTGCGTCGATTCAGGTCCGGGCTGGCCGGGCATCCTAAGTTGCATCATGCCTTCTCACATCAGTCCCCCCGTCGACGAGGCGTCATCCCTGAAGAGATTGCTCGCTTCCTTGGGTCTGCTCGCACTCCTTGGGACGCCAACTCGTACGTCGGCCGGCCCCAATGACGATCTATCGCAGTTGCGCATGCTCGAGAGTCGATTCGCGACGGCAATGAACAACAAGGATCTCGATGCAGTCATGGCCGCGTATGCGCCCGAGAAATCTCTATTCGTCTTCGATGTCGTCGGGCCGCCGAGCGTCCATTTCGGCTGGGACCAATATCGCGAAGCTTTTAAGCAAATGTTCGCGGCGATCAGCGGACCGCTGCGCCTCACTATAACCGATCTAGATATCGAAATAGGTGGGGACCTCGGTTATAGCCGCAGCCTGCAGCGCGTCTCCGGGATCCGCACTAAAGACCGAAAGCCGTTCGACTACACCGTCCGCGTGACCGACGTCTACCGAAAGATCGGCGGCAAATGGCTGATAGTGCAGGAGCATTTGTCGCTACCGATCGACCGCAGCACATTCACACCGATGCTCCACTTGTCGCTCCCCGGAAATCAAGCGCACTCAAACTAGACTCGGGGCCCGGGAGCCGGCGACGGCGCTCGCGCGTTCTGTTGGCAAAACGATCCGCATTTTTGTTCCCATTCCAGCCTCCGTGTCGATCCTGACGTCTTGTGCCAAGGATGCAATCAGGAAAAGGCCGCGACCATTTTCGTTCAGCGCGTCGGCGGGCAGCGTTGGCGCGAAGCGCGAGAGTCCTGGCCCGGCGTCCAAAATGGTCACGACGGGATGCGTACCGGCCCAATCGACGTCCACGGTCACCAAGCCGCGCGCATGTTCGACCGTGTTCGCCAGTGCCTCGCCGATGATGAGCTCGGCGTAAAACAACCCCTCTTCAGTCGCCCCGAAGTAACGTATGAAGCGCACGATCTCGTGGCGTAGCGAGTGCGCTTCTTGCGCATTACTTGAATCGAAAGTCCAGGATTTTTGAGGCGCGGCGCCGAGTTGCGCGACCAGCAGCGCCGTGTCGTCGGACGGCCTCTCGGAGCCCATAACGCTGCGCTGGACAAAAAGCGCCGGCCGTTCCACGTGTGGGTTGTCAACTAAGTGGGAAACCGCGGCTAACACCGCTCGCTCGGCGCGTTCGATGTCGCGCTTGAACTCGGTGAGGCCATCGGTATAGAAAAGAATCACCGCATCCCGTTCCAGGGCCACCGTATGCGTTTCGGGCGCGATTGGGATACCGACGCCGAAAGGCAAGCTTCCGTATGGCAGCGAGTGGGCCGGAATTTGCGGACCCCCGATAATTGGCGGTGGATGCCCTGCGCTAGCGTAGCTGAATGTCGAGAGATCCGTGCTTATGATGGCGACCATGGCTGTGGCCACCGCGTTCTGCCGCGATCGCAGCGTCGCGTCGGCCTTGATCAAGATCCCTGCAGGATCTTCGGACTCGAACGCAGCCGCGAAAATGCTCTGGCGAAGGCGCGCGGCGGTGACGGCTGCGTCGAGTCCGTGGCCGGTGACGTCACCGATTAAAAAAGCAACCCGACCATCGGGTAGGTCGAATGCGTCGTACCAATCCCCACCGATCAGCGCTTCGCGCTCTGCAGCGATGTACATGGCATCGCACCGTAGACCCAAACGCTGCGGGAGACGGTCGGGCAAAAAGGCCGCCTGGAGCGTTTCGGCCGAGCGCTTCGTCTGCTCCAGCAATACTTGAAGCTCCAATCGAGCAGCTCGCCTCTCGGCCGTGATCGCTCCTAGCACGAGCGCCGTGACTGCCAGGACCGCCATCCAACTGTCCACTTCCACGAGCCGAGCGTCGAGGGGCCCCGACGTCCACGGCCCTAAACCATGCGCCGTCGCCCAAATCGCGAGTGCGCAGGTCGCGGCGACTACGGCGGTTATTTCACGCTGTCGGAACCGCAGAGCCGCCCAAATGATAAACGGATAGACGGAAAAACGCAGCGGAACGCTGCTGAGAAATGATACCGAACAAGCAGCGAGCAATGTTGCGGCGAGGACGATGAATTCGAGCGGGCCGCCCTCAGCGCGTTCCCTTCGGTGGGTACTCGAGACCCACGTGAGCAACAGTGGCGCGACGAAGAGCACGCCCATGGCATCGCCTGACCACCACACCGACCACACCAATGGAAAAGCATTCCACGAAACGATGCCGGCAAGCGCGAGATTGACGACGCCGTTGGTTGCGGAAACCGTCATCGGAATCGCCGCGCCGAACAGCGCGAGGAGAAGCACGTCGCGCACACGCTCAAGTGTGTTCTCGAAACCGAACCGTCTCAGCAGAAAATTGCCGAGCATAGGCGCAAGCGTATTTCCGGTCGCGATTGCCGCTGCTGTCCACACGGGTTCCGAAGTCATCGCGTTACTTGCGAATGCGCCGGCCCAAATACCGGGCCATACGCGATATCCCCAGAGCAGGAGAGCGGCGAGTGCAATACCAGTCGGCGGCCATACGGCCGTCACTTGCTTCGTCGTAAACGCCAATGTGAAGCCGAACTTTGCCGCAATAACGTAAGCGATTGCAACCAAAAGCGGGATCAGAAGTTTCCCACCGGCGTTCTTCAACTTAGTGAGTGGGCCTCCGCGCCTTTCTTGTACTGCTCTCCCGGAGTTCACGAAAGGCTATGCCGACCTCCTCTTAGGATTTTCGTCAGGTACTATTCATACTCGTCGAGGGCCGCATAGAAGGTCGTACCCCGCGGGCTGAAACCCTTGGCCTTGTGAGTGCCTTTGATGCGGATATGCAGACGACATCAGAGTTAAACCGCCGCCCCTCGCCGGCAAACCGCCCCTTCGCGCTGACAAAATTCGAAGGATCCATTTGGATGGGATCGTGGGATACCGATCGCTTGTACGTGATGGACCCACAGACCCTGCAGGTTCGTAACGAAGTTGAGGCGCCTGGGCGACCGTACGGCATGGCAGCAGTTGGAGACGAGCTGCGCGCCGTGGTCGCGCACGAGCACGGCGATGAGGACGACCGCTATCTCTATCGCGTGCGCAATGGCGCGTATGATCTTGCCAGTAAAACGCCGTGTCCGGATCTCACCGGTTCGTTCATGACCGCTCTAGGCGCGACCATCTACCTGGGACAGATGCACTATCAGCGCATCCTCGAGATGAACTCAGACTACACAATACGCCGCGAGATCGCGTTGCCGACACGCTGCGCTGGTTTTGCTTTCGGGCCTGATGGCCGGTTCTATATGATCTCCGCCGACGCCGAATTCGAGAATTTAAAGTTCGGCACGCTCGACGTCACGCAAGATCGGCCTCAGTTCGAGAGCATCCGGCCTCTGCCCGATGAAGCGCGCTATCTCTTGCACGACGGCTCGGTATGGTGGACCTCGCTGCGCGATCTCAACGAGATCGCGACGTTTACAAG
Source organism: Candidatus Cybelea sp. (assembly GCA_049696515.1). Taxonomy (GTDB): domain Bacteria; phylum Vulcanimicrobiota; class Vulcanimicrobiia; order Vulcanimicrobiales; family Vulcanimicrobiaceae; genus Cybelea. The sequence goes on from JBAVTZ010000003.1 coordinate 16,764, forward strand.
CTAGCCGTCAGGTGGGTTTTAGGGTGTTGCGGCGGGATCTCCGGACGCGTCCTCAATCGTCGCGATCTGGTCCCCGCCATGGATGATCTCTCGTACGGCCTGGCCGCCCTCGCGGATCGGATCAGAAACGATTGCGTAGTGCCGGTGACCATGCCCCGAGTCATCGGAGGCGTGGAGAACGCCGGCAAGCACGCGCCGGTCAGCCAAAGTGACGCGCACGGCCTTGCCGAGATAGGGTTTAATCTCTTGATCGGTCATGCTGTCGAAATCGCCTGAGGGTTGCCAGGGGTTGCATCCTTCGACCTTTCACGAGACTCGAACGATTCGGAGGCGGTAAAGCGCCAGTCCGGCATCGAAAAGCGCGTGATCAAAAATATCGTGAAAAGCCGTTAGGAGCGTTACAGATGGAGTTCGTACGATGATTCGCCTCGGGGAGCACGTAGTCGTGCGCGGCGAGGACGAAGAGGCGATAGTGACCGCAGTTCATCCCGACTCACAAGTAGAGATCGAATTCCTTCAGGCGTCGGGCGGCGGCCCGCGGCGAAAGCGCTACGCAGCGGAGGCACTCGAGGTCGTCAGAGGCAGTCATGGCGGGCACTCCGAGCGCTGATCCCGCGGGGAATCTAAATTAGGTTTCCGCGCGCTTGCACGAACCGTTCGGCAGCATGATCGAGGAAAGTTAACGAGCTCCGTCATTTCCCCCGCTCGGCCTTTGCGGAGCAATCGGCAGCGGAGGTGTCGAAGGGGCCTACTCGAATGATCTCTAGCAGCGAACGTACCCTGCCGATCCCCTCGCTCCGTCGCCATGCAGCCGGCCCGATTATAGACACGAGCGGCCGCGGGCTACGCGACCTTCGGATCTCGGTAACCGATCGTTGCAACTTGCGCTGCGTCTACTGCATGCCCAAGGAAGCTTTTGGGCCCGAGTATCGGTTCTTGCCTGCTGCAGAACTTTTAACGTTCGAAGAGATCACGCGCATCGCAAAGATTTTCCACGGGCATGGGGTCGAAAAGATTCGCCTTACTGGCGGCGAGCCGCTCGTGCGCAGGGATATCGAGAAGCTAGTGGCGATGCTTGCGGACGCGTTACCCGATATCGTGCTGACGCTGACAACGAACGGTTCGGCGCTCAAGGCCAAGGCAAGGGCGCTGAAAGCTGCGGGTTTGACGCGCACCACCGTAAGTCTCGACTCCCTCGACGATGCGACGTTCAAAGCACTGAACGGCGTCGATTTCCCGGTTGCGAAGGTGCTCGACGCCATTGAGGCGGCGGCTGACGCGGGTCTTGCGCCCGTCAAGGTCAACGTGGTCGTCAAGCGCGGCGTCAACGACGACCACGTCGTCGACATGGCACGCCATTTCAAAGGCTCGGGAAACATCGTACGTTTCATCGAGTTTATGGACGTCGGTACGACCAACGGCTGGAAGATGGACCAAGTCGTTCCGAGCGCTGAGGTAGTGCGAAGGATCAACGACGTGTTTCCCTGCGAGCCCGCGCACGCCAATTATTTCGGTGAGGTCGCCAAGCGATGGAATTACAAGGACGGCTCGGGGGAGTTCGGGGTTATCTCGAGCGTGACCGAAGCGTTCTGTGGCTCGTGCACGCGCGCTCGCCTTTCTAGTGATGGCGTGATGTACACGTGTCTATTTGCGAGCAACGGCTACGACCTCAAATCGATGCTCCGAGGTGGCAAGAGCGACGAAGAGATTTGCGATGCAATCGCCGCTGTTTGGCAGCACCGTGACGACCGCTACTCCGAGATTCGCACGAACGAGACTGCTAAGGAACCAAAGGTTGAGATGAGCTTCATCGGCGGATAGCGCCGGCGGTGATTTATCTCCCCAGTACGGAAAAAGCGACTCCGTAGTCCGTGTTTGCTATGAGATTCCAAGCATTGTTTTTATAGCCGAGTTGTCCGCAGCCGCTGCCGGAACAGTACAGAGCGGAGCCCGAGCCGTGCTACATAAGGGCTCGGAACTTCCGGTCGGGGTACCCAGCGAGCGCACCGGAAACCGGGCTGGCACGAGGCACTATCGAACGAGGATGCCGATCGGAAAATAGACCTTCGTGTTTCGGCCGACAAGGGTTCTAAGCGGTGCAGCGTGACCGTTCGCGTCGGCGGCATATACTGTTACGCTGGGGGAACCAGAATCGAACCCAACGTTTGTGACGTAGATTTTCCCGGTCTCGTCTAATGCAACGCCTTGCGGGCCGACCACGCCGTTGTCGAGCAGTCGAACCGGCGCTGCGTCGCCCTTCGCTCCGGGGCGAAAGACCGCAATCGTGTAGGTGTTGAGGTTCGTAACGTAGATATATCCCGTCGAATCCAGAGCGATGGCATTGGGTCCGGAGAGCTGCGTCTTTCTTCCGGCAATCGTGCGTATGGGTGCGACGTTGCCATTCGCATCGGCAGCGTAGACCCTGATGCTGGGTAGACCGGACGAGTTCACAACGTAAATATTCTCGCTCGCATCCGGGGCCACGCCGTAGGGCTCATTCATCTCCGTCTTCGCTCCAGTTATGAGCCTAGTGGGTTTGAGGTTACCGTTCGCACGCGGTGGGTACACGGTCACGCTCGGGCAGGCACAACTGAGCTGGCCGATGTTTGCAACGTAGAGGTCGTCGCCCCGTCGAGCGCGAGGCTCTGCGGCAGATTCAGCTGGGTTTTCGGGCCACCGATCGTCCTGATCGGCGCGACATTGCCCTGGGAACCTGAAGCATAGACGGTTATCGTGTTAGACGCTCCGTTGGTAACGTACAGGTCGCCGCGAGAGTCCATTGCGACGCCTTCGACGTAGCCCATCGCGGTTTTAGACCCTGCTATCGAAGCAACCGGCGGCGTGTTGCCGTCTGCGAGTCGCGAAAAGAACAGGATCTCGTCGGGGGATTGCCGGCCCAAGCGCGGCTGCGCGACATAGATGCAATGCGGTGCGCATTTCCGCGCGCCTAGATCCTTGGGCGCGCGAAGCATGGGATTCGATGGGAACTGCAGAGACGAGAGACCCGAACCACCGCACGCGGCAAAGAGCGCTGCGCTAAGGCACGCTCCGATAAGGTTGCTAAACTTTTTCACCTGGTTCTTTCCAAAGATGACAACGTGCCAAAAACTTCGACAGTCGCCTCGAAGCCTCCGTGCTCCCAGCATCGGGCAACTCGCCGAGCTATAAATGCACGGCCGCGATTGCAGCAGCAGGTGACGCTGCATAAGGGCTTTCAAACTTCCGGTCCGGTCGAAGTCATGCGTCATCCGCTCGAAGCGGTCGTGGTGATCCTGGGATCGGAGCCATGCCCGTTTAAAACGAGCCCCCTCCCCGCCGCAGCCAGCGACGGCCAGTTCATCAAGCCGCTGATCGAAGGTAAAGGCGAACTCGGCCCAGGCGGATGATCGTCGTGACACGCTTGCCAGAGCCGGGTAACGTTTGATCGTTCTCTGATAGCACCCACCACATGGCAAGCAGTACGATGTGGTTGAATCATCGTATCGGCTGGCTAGGAGGTGCTCGCATGACGCGCAACGCTTGGGCGATGAGCGGCCTTATGGCGCTAACGTTAGCGTTCGCGTTCGTTACCCTAGTGACCCAAACCCAGGCTCAAGACGCGGCGTCTGGCCCGACGGCTAAGGGCGCCCTGAGCACGGACGATGCAATCAATCGAGCGCTACTAACCGGCAACGCCGACGCATTAAAAGCGCTGCTTGCCGACGATTGGATCGTCGTCAGCGGTTTTGGCGGCGTTGCGGACAAAGACGGCTTTATCGATTTTATTCGACGGTCCGGTGCGCGCAAAACCATGATTCTTTCGGAAGCGCGCGTTCGGCTGTACGGAGATACCGCTCTCGTAACCACGCATCTAAGCGCCGTAGGCCCGTTCATCAAGGAAGAGAACGGAAAGGTCGTTCGCAAGTGCTTCGATGTCAAAGAGCGCCAAACGGACGTACTCGTTTGGAACAATGGAAGCTGGAAGTCCGTTCTGCTGCACGAGACCATCATCCCACCCGGAGCCAAGGTCACCAACATATCGTCCTCTTGTACCTAAGGTTACGGCGCTTTGGAATAGGCCACGATTCGAGGCCGATCGATTGCGCCCGACCTAAGACCGCACATGTCCATGTGGGGTCTCTCACGGGCGACGCACGTCCGGGATCAATTGTTTTCATCCATAGGGATAACTGGCTAACGTTGCAACCAATTGGTAAGACGCCGACCTCGTTGATTTTCGCCTTTAACGCTCCCGGCTTTGACCGCTACATGCGGTGTGAATCAGTGCCCTTAGGGCGACGCCCACAGCTCGTGACGCAGGACCAGGAAGCTAGGCCCAACCGGAAGTTGCGAACCCCTTATGCAGTATCCCGTAGCCTTTGCCAAGGGATACTTCCATGAGAGAAGGCCTTCTTGTCAAGGTCCGACGTGGCGGGCCCGTCCCATTCGATGCCTAGCCGCCACCTGCGCCCTACTTCCATTCGCACTCGCGTGAGCCAGCTTTGAGGCTCGGTGCACATTGAGGTCCATCGTGCAGGTCGCTGCTGCCATCTACATATCGATCTAGCCTGAAATTACGCAAAAACCCTGACGGGCGGGGGAGAATTTGTGCGAAAGCGCGGGCGAAGGACGAGATTTAGAAGGCCACAAGCAAACGCTGCGGCCTTCTGATTTGTTGGTGCGGCCAGTCACGGCCGCGGCTATGAGTTTAGAAGAACGCTCCTGACGGCGTCACGGCGACTCCCGTGACGAACGGTCCTTCGTATCCTCCCGATGCGATGAAGGTCTTCTTTAGCTTCATGCGCGGATAGGTGTATTCGAAGACCTCCGATCCGCCATCGCTCACGAAAAGGCGAGTGCGGCTTGGGTTGAAAGCCATAAACCAGGGGCCGTATGACGTGTGCAGTAGTTTGGTATTGGAGACTTTCAAGGTCCAAAGGCCGGGTGCCGACTGGTCTGCGACCAGCAGATCGAATGGTTGCGCTGATGCGACCGCGATGCCTGCCGTTCGCCCAAACGAGTACCCGTCGTTGGAGCAAGATGGATTTCCCGCGTAGCATTGCATCAAATCGCCATGGGGATTTCCGTACTGGTCAGACGTGTAGTACGTGGCTTCGAGCGTCGCTCCAGTTTGGGCGGGGGCCAGCGCGAGCCCGGTAATCGTAGTAGAGGTACTCTGCGGCGGATACCATGTGTACGCGGGAGAGGTTTGACCGCTGAGGTACTCATCGATATATGGGCTTTGTCCCGACGGGTCGTTGGCGACAAAAATGTCACCCGAGCTGTCGACGGCGACATCGAACGGCAAGTTCATGCCGCTGGTAATCGTCTCGGTCGGAGTTTGGCTGCCGGGCGGATAGATCGTGACGGCATTCGAGAGTTCGTTGGTTACGTAGAGGTTGCCCGAGGTATCGGTCGCCATGCCATTCGGGTCCGAAATTCCATTCGTAATCTTGTATAAAGGCTTCGCTGGAGATTTCTCTGACTGGTCGTATACGAAGACGGCATTGGCAGCGAACCCGGCCACATAGAGCAGCGGCTTTGCGCGCTTCGCAGTCTGCCGATCTTGACGATCGAGCTGAGCCGTGGGCTGTTGGAACCGGTCACCGTGCACGGCAATGGTCGAGGCCGCGCCCGCAGGCCCAGAGACGGGCATCGAAGCCGCTCCCAAAGTCGGCGGAACTGCGGATGACGAGGTGCAAGCCGTCGCGCCGACGGACACGAAGGCTGCGATGCCCAGTAGCTGGGCGGAAGCGATGAGGGTACGCATTGGTGGAATTCCTTTCTCCGGTAGACGGAAAGCATGAATCCAGCGTACGCTTTGCCTCGACCGCGGACCATGAAGTTACTCACGGAATTAAGGTGCATCGAATAGTGCGCGCCCCTTGGCGGCCCCCAAGTCGTACTTGGCCCGGAAGCCTGCCTCAGCGAGGCACGAAAGGGAACCAAAGAGCCTCTCGTGCGGCTCACGCTCGGCAAGAGGAACCGCGAGTCGCCCCGTCCGGCCGCGCGGCCGCCGCTCCCGTCGAGGTAATGCGTCATCCGCTTTACACGGTCGTTGTGAGCCCGCGATAGGAGCTAGCGGCTTTTAAAACGAGGCCCTCTCTCGCCGCGCCGCGAGGTGTTACGCTGGACTAATCGGCCCCTGGCGCGGTGCTATGATCCTGCGGTGGTGCGCAACGTGATCCAGGCTAAAGAGATAGAGTCGCGTTGGTTGCTTTGGCATCAACCTGCGAATCGTTAATGCGAAAACGCTGATAGCGCTGATTTTCTCAAGGGCACGTCGGAGAGATATAAGAATCCAGCTCCTTACACCTTGAATCGCTCAGCCCCGCTTTCTGGAGAATGTCCTCAAGTGCGGCGGCGTCGGGAGGGATTTCCTTATGGGCAATTATTCGAAGAAACTTAAGGGTAAGCTCGAGAGAGGCCATCGCGTCGTCATCGATGTGGTTAAGCGTTACGTAATAAGAAGCTCGCTGGCGTTTGGCCTCATTTTCGCGCAGTGCGGCGACGTAAGCTGCACGCGCCTTGAGGTCATGGATCTCCTGCGGGTCCGCGCCACATAGCAGTCCACCTTCACCTGGAATAATGCATGATTGCGGAAGGTCGTTCGGATTACTTGGATCAAAACTCGGGTCGTAGGATTGCTCGATCACCTTATATATCTGGGCCGGCCCCATACGATGGTGCGCCTTTGCGCTACGAAGTTCTCTGGCGTAAATACATTATTAAGTTGAAATGCAGATCGCATCACCGTAACCGCCGCGTTCAGATCTTTGAGTGAGTGAGACGACTTGAAGCGCTCTAGCTGCTGTAAGGAATTCGCTACTTTCGCTGCGCTTTGATCGCCTTCAGGAGTAGCGCCCGGCGTAGTGCCAGCAGCGAGCGTGAAGGCGCAGAGCAAAGGCACTGTGACGGCTCGGTGAATCAGGACACACACGATTGAGATTCTCGGCTTTATCTTAGCACCCAGGCCGCGAACTTGAAAGCGGCACGGGCACAGGTGACCGTGGCCAGGCGTCAATAGGCGGCCCTCGTCGCTGCACACTTAGGGACATGCAAAAACACTGACGGGTCCCAATAAGATCGCAACTCGGGGCGATGCAAGGAAATTCCATCGAACAGCAAGATAGCGCGTCGAAGTGGTCTAAAATCGCGTAGACCTCGCAACCAGCACGCATTCCCAGGCTGCTTTCAGGATTCCAATCGTCACCCAGGAGTATGCTTGAGGCCGGGGCTGGGAAAAAGGTCAGTCCTCGACCATCGCACCTCCCGGCCCCGCCAATAGGCGCGCTCGTGCCTGCTTGACACGACGAGGATGGCATTACCGGACGCTGTCGACAAGCGTGCTGAACAGGGCAACCAAAGCCGGCGACGTATACTAGCCGTCCTCATCTAATTGGGAGGATGGATCATGCCCTCTACCATTAGTCTCGGTTCGACTGGCAGTGATGTTAAACGTCTGCAGCGAGTTCTCGCGCGACACTTGCTATGGAATCCGTTTGGTCCTATCACCGGTACGTTTGATACCGGTCTCGAAACCGCGGTAAAGAATTTTCAGTCAAGCCAGGGATTGACCCCAGACGGCATCGTCGGTCCGGCGACGTGGGCGGCATTGCCGAGCTACCGCGAAGCATCGCCTGAGCTGCGGCAAGGATCGAAAGGTCCGGGCGTTGCTTGGCTGCAGAAAGCACTTTCGGGAGCGGACGTCGTCGTTGAGTTCACGCCATATGGGGGTGCGATTGATGGCATCTTCGGCCCGGTAACGGACGCGTCCGTTCGTGCGCTTCAGACGTGGGCCGGGATCACCGTCGATGGCATCGTTGGAGACGACACTTGGTTCGTATGGATGACGCCTGGGACGGCTCAGCAACTCACGCTCGAGGGGGCTTGCGGCTTAACAAACGGTCTCCTGTAGGCAAAAGCAAAGACGCCCCGATGTTTAGCCGGAGCGCTCTGCTGGTTTCCCGTTGAATCGCTTTAGTCGCTGCTAGTTGATTTGGGGCACGTGACGGTGAACGAGCCGGTGGTTACTGAGCCGCTCACCGTCACGCTTCCATCTGGGTTAGTCGCGACGGTGTAGGTTATCAAGCCTTGTGCGATGAGATCGTTCACGACTGCCTTCGCCTGCTCTGCGGTGAGCGGCACCAGGGTAAAGGGGTTGACGTCTATGACACGTCCTCCTTGTTTGGCAAGCTGATTGTCTCTATCCTAACACACGATGGGGCGTAGGCGGTTGGATGGAAGAGCAACTTCACACGATCGCGATCGGTTCGCGACTCAAGCGCCCGGGCGAGCGTATCGCGCACCAGCTCCGGACCGAACGGATTGAACATGAAGATCACCAGATCTCCCGCTGGCCAGGCGTATTCGGTGATGTCGCAGTTGATGAGGTCCAGCCTACCGGTCTTGCGCACCAAGCCCGTCGCGATCGCAATGTTCTCCCGTGACGTCGCAAACAAACGCCGTCGTCGTTCCACCCCCACGACTCGTCGATAAGCATATTGCGCCGCTAGCAGCACGACGCGCCCCATGCCGCTGCCGACGTCGACGAATGTCGCGCGCTTGACGAAATCGGTGGGCACGCGTGCGAGCAAGAACTCACAAACGGCGACCGGCGTCGGTTCATGGACCGCCGGAATGAAGATTTCCGTCAACACGCCGTGCTGCGCGTCGAACGCCGAACCGTCGAACATCACGGTTGGCTTCACGATCAAGGGCGAACGGCTCCGGAATGCTCGGCGGCCAGAGCGGTCAGTATTTGATAGGAGGCCGTCACACGTTCCGGCAAGGAGAAACTCTTGTTTGCGAGCAGTACGATGCCCAATCGCCTCGCGGGAACGAATGCGACGTACGCCGTGAAACCGTTGGTCGAACCCGTTTTGTTAATCCAGACGTCCTGACGTGGCCGCTCGGGCGGCTTTAGGAGCGTCGCAGGCACGGCGTCGCCAATCTCCGCGGTTCCGGCCAGCAGCGTGCGCAATGCGACCGGATACGGGTACTGTTCCCAAATAAGGTCTTGCGTCATAGCGCCGGTTTTGAAATAGGCCGTGTGGGTGTCGATCAAAGCGTGCTGCACGTCCGGCGCCACGTCGATCAGGTTCATATTCGCCTCAAGATAGCGGACCAGGTCCGCCGCGGTCGTTCTGACTCCGTAGGCTTCTTGCCACAACTCCCCCGGCGCAAGGCGAATCGGTTTCCCGTCTTCAGTGTAGCCTTGCGCGTAGTCGGCCATTCTATCAGCCGGGACGTCGATGTAAGTGCTAGTGAGGCCCAGCGGGGTAAAGAGCCGCTCTTGCATCAGCGTCGCGTAATCTGCGCCCATCGCCTTGGCGGCGATCAATCCGAGAGTACCGATGCCGATGTTACTATATACTCGTAAGGTTCCAGGTTCTTGGTTTGGATGGAACCCTTTCAAGTATTGCAGCAGTTGCTGGTCGTCGTCGATGCCGTTCGGCACCTGCATCGGCAGACGCCCGGCGGTGTGCGTACCGAGCTCGAGTAAGGTGACATCGCCGAACGGTGCACCACGCAAGGGCTCAAAGTATTTGCCGGCCTCGTCGGAGAGCGACACATAGCCGTGTATCTGGGCGTATGAGATAAGCGAGGCAGTGAAGGTCTTGCTAATGGAGCCGACCTCGAAGAGGGTGGACGCCGCGACGGGCTGTCCTGTTTCGCGGGACGCTATGCCATAGTTGAAGACGTACGGTCTTCCGTCCACGACGAGTCCGATCGCCATCCCTGGAATATTTTCTTTCGCCATCAAAGGCTGTACGGTCGCGTCGACAACCTTCTTAACCTCACGTTTGTTTCCGTCGTCCGCACCATGCGCGACCGCGTTCGAACCGACCAACATAATCGCTAACGCGAATAGTCCAAGAAGACTTCCTAGACGCATTTCCCTTCCTTATTATAATCGGTCCCAAAAAAAAGGCATCGTAACCGCAACCCGTGCTGGGGTTATGGGCGGCATTTCAGGCAAGCTGCGATAGGTCGATCTTTTTCCCCCCGACGATGACGAGTGCAGGGCGCCGCTCCATCAGCGAGATGTCGCGGCTCGGATCGCCGTTGAAGACGGCAACGTCAGCAAGTTTTCCCGGCGCCAAAACTCCGCGGTCGTCGACGCCGATCAATGCCGCCGCGTTTGCGGTTGCCGAACGAAGCACGTCCGTCGGACGCATACCCAAGCCTACCATCAGCGCGAAGTCTTTGTTGTTCTCGTCGTGCGGGAAGACTCCGGCGTCGGTGCCGTAAGCGATCGTTACACTCGATGCAATCGCGCGGTGCATTCCCGCATTGCGAAGCTGCGCGGCATATTGGGCCTTTTGCACCGAGGTTTCCGGAATGTGATTCGGATTACCGGGCTGCAAAATGGAATCGAGCGCCCAAATTGTTGGCACGAGATTCGTACCGCGCTGTTGCATGTTATGCAGCGTCTTTTCGCTAACCCCGGTGCCGTGTTCGACGGAGTGCACGCCTCCTTCTACGGCAATCGCGATCCCTTCGTCGCCATGCGCGTGCGCCGCGACCCTGCGGCGGAATTTCGTCGACTCGTCGACAACGGCTTGGACCTCATCTAGATTGAACTGCGGAATATCCCACACGTCGCCGTATGAAAGGACGCCGCCGGTTGCCAAAATCTTGATGTGGTCGACGTGCAGCTTCACGTTCTGACGCACCAGTTCGCGAAAACCATACGGTCCGTAGGAGATCGCTCCGCCCCGAACGCTTGGATCCTCTTCGACCCATCCGGGGACGTCGTTTGAGTCGCCGTGACCTCCGGTGATCGAGAGAGCCTGGCCGGCCGCGAAGACGCGCGGTCCGACGATGGCACCATTCGCGATCGCGTTGCGCACTGCGAGATCTATACCAGCGCCGCCGCCGACGTCGCGAACCGTGGTGAAACCATTACGCAGCATGGCTTGCGCGTTGCGAACGCTATAAAGCGTCGCTTCGGGCACGTTGTCAGCCGTCCTGAACTTGGGAAACATCAGCGTCAAGTAGTGCGACGGCAGGACGAAATCGGCGATGTGCGTGTGGCAATCGATTAGGCCGGGCATGATGGTAGCGTCGCCGAGCTCGAGCACGGTTGCGCCGCTGGCCGCATCGCCCTCGCGCATCGAGACGATGCGCTCACCGCTTATGACGAGCAAACCCGGCGTGCGCATCGAAAGACCGTCGAAGCAGCGAGCGGATTTTAACACGATGGTGCCGGCCGCACGAGCCGGCGACGGCAACAGCATTGCGGCTCCCACCGCGGCGATTCCGCTCAGGAAGGTACGGCGGCCCAGCAGAGTCTGGGCCTCCTCGAAAACTCTGGGTGAGAACGGCGTGTGCGGACAGCGGCATTGGAGGTTCATCTGCGCGCCGTTCACCTTTCAATATTGCGCTCCTGCGCCTCTCTCGGTCGTACGAAGCGCATCACCGGGACGACGGGAACACTGCCGGCGGCGCGAAAGACCAGAGGCGGCTACTACTCATCGAGGAGGCAGCGGTGCCGCGTGTTATTCTGGCTTTCCTTTTCGGCTGCGCCTACATTCTCACACCGTCTGTCGCGGGCACGGCAGCAACCACGACGTCGCTGGCGAGTGCTGCGACGCAGCGAGCCATCGTCGCAGCGGTCGAAAGGGATCGCAAGCTGTATGGAGGCCGCACGCCGGTACCCGGGGTAATCATCGGCGTCTGGGACGGCAAAGACGGGAGCTTTGTCCGCACGTTTGGCTACGCAGATGTCGCAAAGCGCACGCCGTTGACATTCACTGATCACTTCCGTATTGCCAGCAACACGAAAACCTTTGTCGTCGCGGTCATCCTACAACTCGCGGACGAGCACAAACTCAGTCTTGACGATTCGGTTAGCCGCTTCAATCTCGGCGTCACGATTCCTAACGGTCAGAACATCACGATTCGCGAGCTCTGCAACATGCGCAGCGGCCTCTTTGAGTCGACCGACACGCCGCAGGTTGCACGAATCAAACCTTCCGAAGCGGCCAAGCTCGAGCCGCGTACACAGATCGAGTGGGCCCTCCAGCAAAAGCCGTACTCTTCGCCGGGTCGCGCCTACCATTACAGCAACACCAACTATTTGCTTCTAGGGTCGATCGTTGAAAGCGTCACCCGCGACAGCGTCGCGAATCAGATTCGCAAGCGGTTTCTCGTTCCGTTCAACCTTACCCAGACGAGCTATCCCGTGACGCAGGCAATGCCCGATCCTTGGGCGCGCGGTTACGGGCTCGGCAAGCAGCGCAACTGGGAAGATGTGAGCGGAACGGTTCCGGTCTCCCTGATGGGAGCGGCCGGCGCAATGATCTCGGACGCGTCCGACATGAGGCGCTGGATCAGGCTATACGTCACCGGTAAGACGAGTTCGCCGGCGATGCACCGCGCGTTGATGGATTGCGTCCCTACCGGTGAGCCCGGCGTAGGGTTTGGCCTCGCACTTGGCTGCGGCGCCGGCTGGTACGGCTACACCGGCACAATGCCAGGCTACAATACTTCAGAGTTCTACTTTCCGCAGACGGGAGCGACGATTGTGGCATGGGTCAACGCGGAGTCAGATAACCCCGTGCCGGGCGTTGCGAACGCGATTTTTCGCGACATCGCACGCATCCTGACCCCGAACAACGATCCGTTACCGGAAGGCTCAAAGGGGCTCTGACGCTATGGCGCGGTCTTTACCGCCAGGGTCGAAGGCCGCCCCGATTGGAGTTCCACGCGATAAGTACGTGTGGTCCAACACTCCGCCTGGGAACGTGTATTGGACGGCGCCTTTCGAAGTCGACCCGAGCAGCAGCTTGCCATTCGCACTGAGCGCGATTTCATTCACTCCGCCAGTCGCGATTTGAAGCCCCGTCGGTTGACCGGATTCGGTAAACTCCTCAACACCTTCGCCCTGATCGGCAGCGAGTAAGTTGCCGCTCTTGTCGATTGCGATGCCCGCGGGGTTTCCGCCCCACGCGATCGGGAGTAGCGTGGCGCCACTCTGTTGAGCCCCTGGAAACTCGATGACGGTTCCGGTCGAGCCGAGCACCATCGACCCAAAGAGATTGCCTTGAGCGTCGCAGGCCAGGAAGAAGAAAAAACCGCCGCTGTAGTTGAGCGTTCCCGTGGGGTGAGTGCTTCCGTGCCCGTATACCGCGATATCACCGCCGCCGCCGTGAGAACCGAGTATGTTGGCGACGTACACGGTGCCGTCTGGGCAGAGCGTTACGCCTTCGGGCTGTTCTTTACCATCGCTTAGCGACTTAAATGGCGACGTGGCGCCGCGTTTGAACTCCAACACATTGTGCGCGCCGCGATTGGCAACGTAAAGCGTGCCGTTTGCGTCGGCGAAAAGTCCTTGCGGATAGTTTACGCGCTGCGTGATTCGGCCGATACGTTTCCCGTCGAGACGAAAGACCCTGATGCTGTTGTCTGCTTGCTGCGAGATGTAGACGAGGGGTTGCGTTGATTGCTGCGTGTGAATACCTGCTACGGCGCTGCTGGTCGGTGCGAGCGTGCCGAAGCCACCCGCGGAGCACGCCGCGAGGGCGAGCGGCGGTAGGGCTCTCAAAATCGAGGTGTTCGTCACGTGTTCCGACCTCCCACTTGGTTACTTTGTTGCCCTGAGTTATCATTCGGTTCGCGTTTCTATGAAACTCGGACCTCCTTGGTCGCTCCCAAGCCATGATTTTATAAGCGCTACGAATAACGATACGAGTCTGGCGTCAGCCTGACGCAACCCCAAACGCTATCGGCTTCCTTTGTAGAGGGCGTACAAGGGTGCCCGGCAGCTATTCCGTCCCCCAGGCGCTAACTGCAACGCGTACTTAGCTGCTTACAAAAGCGGTTTACCCATACGCTCACGGAGGCACGGCCCCAATGCCGGTCGAAAACCCAAAGGACACTAGTGTTGCTATTTGGCGTGCTGACTCGTAACTAAGCTTCATATTGCAGAAGCCGAGCGCGACGCCTGATATCTACTTCAAAGGAGCAAGGTTAATGAACACCCCTGGTTTACTTAAGTGCGCCGGCGCTGTCGTTGCGCTCGTAACTGTTTCGGCGTGCGCAAGCGGCTCGACTGTCGCACCGTCAGCCCCGACGCTCACTACGACCTACGTAGGTAGGACGCTATTCATGAATGGGAGGCCAGTAACCGCGGAGAGGCTGAATCCATTGCCGCGTTTCGCACAGCTTGTGCCGGATAAATTGAACCCAAGGAAGCACGAGTACATCTTCAACACATACCAATCGTTCGCCGGCATTTTCAACTATCCAAAAGGCACGGCGGAGGTTGGTCAGATTAGTGGCGCCGGCGGCCAAGGGTGCACCAACGTTTTGTTCGGCTACGGCAAGAAGATTTTCTGGAACGCCCAGCGCACGGACGACCTGCTGGTCGAATACCAGGTTCCCAGCAAGCAGATCAAGACGCTGACTCTTAACTACACGTTTACGTCCAGCTGCGCCATGAATGCGAGCGGCGATCTTGCAGTTGGAATCCTATTGGGTAATTCTTACAGTGCCGGCGGTCAGGTCGTAATCTTCAAGAACGCGACCGGAACGCCTACAGTGTACAATACGCCGTTGGCCAGAGAGTACTTCGACGGCTACGATGCCAAAGGCAATCTCTTTGCCGACGGCTTCGGCCCGAGCTATAACTGGATGCTCGTCGAGCTCCCGAAGGGCAGCAGCAAATTCGTTACGATCAAAACGAGCAACTCTCCGCAGTTTCCCGGCTCGGTACAGTGGGATGGCACCTTCCTCAGCGTGTTCGATCAGGAAACGGCTTCGACGTATCAGTACACGGTTAGTGGAACGACGGCGACGTTGAAGAACACCGTACAGCTCAGCGGGTCTAGCGACTGCGCGCAGACCTGGATCGTTAAGGGCCTGGTGTATTGCGGCGACGCGGGAAATAACGACGGCGAGGTTTTCAAATACCCGGCCGGCGGTTCAGCGATTGCGACGTTCACGGGGGACTTCGATTTCCCGCTCGGCGTGACGGCAGCGGAGAAATAGTCTACACGTGCGCCCGCGCTGCCGTTGCGCTCGCAATCGTTTCGGCGTGTGGGCGACGTTCATAATAAAGGGAACCGGAACTGCGGAGGCGGTGGCCTCATAATCCTAAGGCCGCTAATGACGCCGGGAGTGGTGTTGGCGTTATTAGCGGTCTGTCCCTCGAAGTTTTACTTCCGCGGAGAGGTGGCAGAGCGGTTGAATGCAGCGGTCTTGAAATGCTTACAGCTAGCCTCAACGCGTTGACATCTTTGCGTAGCCCTAGCTACCCCTTTAGGGTATTGGCCTATTGAGCCGCCCCATCCGGCCGCTCGAATGTTCCGAGGCTATGCTTCTCTGAAGTTGCTTGTCGTTGGGGAGTCCGTCGATGCGCTTTGCTTCGCGAATTGTATTAGTTGATTCCGGCGTGGTGCCGTTGCTAGTAGGGTGCACGAATGGCACATCCTTAACAAGCGCACGCTGGGCAGCGCGCCGGCGCCGGCGTCTCGCGTAACAAGGGCTCAAACGCCAAACATCGTACCGCCGACAGAGCAAAGCCAACTGCTCGCCCCTGAAACGCGGCGCGGCGGAAGAACGGTCTAGCCCGCCAAGGCATCATATGTCTATGTTGCACTGTTCGAGTCCGGTTCCGTAGATCAGATCGATGTGTTCGCTCAACGCAACATCAAGGGGCCGCCGGTGGCAACCATTACGGACGGTCTTAACGATGTCGCCGGGCTCTTCGTCCCAGCGTCGCTCCAAATAAGGTAGCGGCACCTCGAAGCTAAGCGCCGAGCGCTGCGCGTCTCCAGCCCCCACTTGACAGGTGACCTAAAAGTCACCTATTATTTGAGCGTTGGATGTATTCAAAGCAATCGCGGATCCGAGCCGCCGAGCAATCCTCGACGCGCTCTGCAAGAGCGACGGGCAAAACCTTACTGAGCTGTGCGGGCACGTTGACGGCATGACGCGGTTCGGTGTGATGAAGCACGTTCGTATTCTTGAGCAAGCGCATCTGATCGTCGTGCGGCGCAACGGACGCGAGAAGCTGCACTACCTGAATCCGATCCCGATCCAAGGCGTCTACGACCGATGGGTGGGCAAGTACCGCGGGCGCGTCGCGGCGGCGCTGACCGAGCTGGCGCGCGATCTAGAGAAGGGAACATAATGGAACGAGTCTACGAGATTTTTATCAAGACGACACCGGAACGACTGTGGCAGGCAATCACCGATCCCGAGATGCGTCGCAAGTACACGTTCGGAGCCTTCGTTAGGTCGGACTGGACGCCGGGTTCACGCTACGAGGCCTTCGGAGGGGATCGACCGATCTTCGAAGGTGAAAACGTCGAGGTGCACGCGCCGCACCGCCTGGTCCAAACGTTCCGTGCTCTCTGGGGCGAGGACGTCAAGGTTGAGGGCACATCGCGCGTCACCTGGGAGATCGAACAAATCGGCGACTCGTGCCAATTGACGGTTACACACACCGACTTGCGCGACAATGCGAACCCGCAGCTTTACGGCGGTTGGATGATGGTTCTTTCAGGACTGAAGACGCTGCTCGAGACCGGCGAGCTACTGACGACGCCCGGGTCGCAACGTTGGATCGACGATTAGCGTCCCGCGCGAGAGCCCGCTTAGATGATCGGCAGTCTGTATTCGGATCTCCAAAGATTACCTTGGCCCAGTTGCCGAATCGGCCAGGTCTCGGAAGACCTCGTAGAATAAGGCATCTGGCGGGTCTTGGAGAGGTGGCAGAGCGGTTGAATGCGGCGGTCTTGAAAACCGCAGAACGCGATGAGCGTTTCGAGGGTTCGAATCCCTCCCTCTCCTCCATGTGGCCCCGCACTGCGCGGGCGAATGACTGCCCGCATAAACCTGACTAGGGCTTCGTCGTCCACACCATGCCGGAGATCAGCCACGACCCGCCGGCGTTGTGGAATGTGTACGTAAGCGTTCCTGATTCCTCAAACGGTTTGCCGTCGGCGATTCCGCTAACTGTCATCGCCTGAACCATGTACGCGTCGGTCGCCGACTGCCTGAATTCGCCAAGGCTGACATTGATTGCCTTCAGGTTAGTCAACTTCGCCTTTTTCGTGACCGCGTCGACGACGTGCCACCATGCGGCTCCGGCGCCGGCACCACGCCACATAAACGGGGGGTTCTCATCGATGATGACTGCGTCGTTCGTAAAGAGCCCGACAAACGACGAAGCGTCGTCCGTATTCGTGCCGTGGATGATTGCGTTCGCGAGCTTCAAAATCGGTGGCGGTGGGGCCGAGGCAGCTCCGGCGATCGCCGGCGCGAGCGCGAGAGCGAGGAAGGCGGCGATCGTTCGTACTTGCATGGTTACTCCAGTGAAATGGCGATGGAATGCACGCTAGCCAAACAGCGCTTCATGCGCGGCCAAGATGCGCGCTTGCGTGGCGAGATCGACTTCGGTGGACCAGTTACCGCGTTCGAACGTTCCTCCGAGCGCGATACCGTCGGACCGCGGAAACATGTAGAGCGGCCCGGCAGCCAAATAGATATAGTCGATGGCAGGCTGGGGCTCGAGAATTGAGAGCTGTCCCCGAACCGGCTCGAGCACGTTGTCGCTGAAGAGCTCGCGCGAGCCCAAGCCCGTGCAGTTGAAGACGACCGGCTCGTGTAGCGCGGCGACGTCCGACGGCGAATGGAACGTGCGCACCACGATGCGCCCGCCCTGCAACAGAAAGTCCCGCTCGACCGCGGGCAGAAACGTGTTCGGCTCCATCAGCATCGTGGCGAATCGCTGGATGTTCTTGAAGCCAACAAATGGCAGCGCGGCCGGATCGATCGTCTCGATATCGGCATACAGGTCGGCGATGCCGAGCCGATTCGCATTGTCGAGCTCCCCGCCGATCGAATCTGCATCGCGCTTGAGGTCGTAGTTGTCGATCCAGCGCACGCCGTACGCCGGCCCGACCATCAGCTGAAACGCGCGGTTCGCGATGCGCGACGCCTCGCGAAAAATCGCGAGAAACGCGGGCGTAACCGCCTGCGCTAAAAAGACGGACGTCGGCGTCCATTGCGCGCCGGCGAGGTTCGACGTCGTGGCCGGCGGAAGGCCCGCGGCATAGATCGTCACCTGCCAGCCGCGGTTCTGCAGTATTCGCGCCGTCGTCAAACCGATCACGCCACAGCCCAGCACGGCCGCTCGCGACGCCGAGCGATTCGCCACCAAGTCCGCGGCGAGCGTCGCGCAGCCCCAGGACAGGCTAAATCCGCCGCCGCCGTGACCGTAGTTGTGAACGAGCACTTTCGCGCCGAACGGTTCCGCTCGCAGTACGAATCCCGAAGCCCGAAACGGTCGTAAGCCGACGACGGTGCGGATCACGCGCCCCGCGTCGATCTGCACCGGAGCGATTGCCATGTTGGGCGCAGCCGCCACTGCGCGTAGCGGCATCCGCGCCGCCAAGGCCGAGATTCCAAGCGACGAGCCGATGAAAGCGCCTCGCGACAATCGCATGGCGCGCAGTTTTGATCGACGGTCGGCGGCGACCTCCGCCCCTTCAGCGCGCCCTTGCGACGCCACTTCGCCCCTCAATGCGTGCGTATCGGCGAATCAACCCAAGCGTCGATCTCTCTCGCCGGTGCTTGTTTCTCCGAGATTTCGTCAGGCTTGGAGAACCGTGTGCCGAATGACCGGCCCGGATAGGTCAAGATCCCCCTGGGCATGGTGGCGCGGCGCGGCGTCCTGTTCACCGTGGATTGCAAGCTTCTCGCACGCATATTGTTCGAACGATTCTAAGAGCCGGTAACGTGGCTCGCTCCCCTCGAGATCAACCACCACGAGCGACTTATCGACCAGCGACGAAAGCAGGTTAAGTACGTCGACCTCTGCGGTTTCCTCACCGCCGCAAACCGCAGTAGCCGTCGCGAGCGTGCAGCCGCCGGCGAAGGTAGACAAACGCTCGAAGAGCCGCTGCTCCGGGGCAGCGAACAGATCGTAACTCCAGTCGATCGTCGCCCGCATCGTCTGCTGTCGCGGCAGGGCGATCCGCTCGCCGTCGGCGAGAACGCGAAAGGGGTCGTCGAGCTTCTGCGCAATCGCGTTGAGCGATAACAGGTTCAGGCGCGCAGCGGCCAGTTCGATCGCTAGCGGAATGCCGTCCAAACGCCGGCAGAGCTCGGCAACCAACGGCGCGTTGTCATCGGTGAGCTCGAACCGATGGTCGACGGCCTGAGCACGATCGGTGAACAGGACGATCGCTTCGTACGTAGCGGCATCCGCTTCGCCGAGCCGATGGCACGCTTGGGGATATGGAACGCTCAGTGAGGGGAGCCGGTAGCAGTGTTCGCCCGCGGCTCGAAGCGGTTCGCGGCTTGTGGCCAGAATCCGAAGGTGCGGGCACGCCGCCAATAAGGCACTGGCAGCCGCCGCAGCCTCGGTGATCACATGCTCGCAGTTATCGAGAATCAGCAAGCACCACTTGTTCCTGAGGTACGCGCGAAGCGTCCCGAGCAGTGGGCGGTTGGGCATTTCTTGCACGCCCAGCGCCGATGCGATTGTTCCAACGACCAGCGAGGGATCGGTAATCGGCGCGAGCCCAACGAAGCCGATCGCGCCGTAGACGTCGCTTAGCGCACCCGCCACGTGCAACGCGGTCTGGGTCTTACCGATGCCGCCGGCGCCGGCGAGTGTCACCATTCGATGGACGTGCACGAGTGCGCCAATCTCAGCGATTTCTCGATCTCGTCCGACGAAGCGCGTCAGCGCGAGCGGCAGATCCGCGGTCACGAGATCGGGCCAAGGGCCGAGCCTCGCCGAGGCTCTTCGGGGACTTCGCCCGGGTCCGGCGGCGGCAGTCGCTAACTCCATTCGTTGGTCGTTATTGAGCGCCAGCGCACCTGACAGGCGCGCGAGCGTCTCGCATTGTGGCTTGCACCGACAGCCGCGCTCGAGTGCCCCGATGCCATTGGTGCTCAACCGAGCGCGTTCGGCAAGGGCGTCTTGGGAAAGTCCGGCGGCGAGCCGGTGACTCCGTAGCAGCACCCCGAAGTCCGCTGACCGAGCTACTCGCTCCTCGCCCTCCGCCGTATTGCGGGCTTCGGGCGGCCGTCGTTTGACGGTCCTCATTTGCAAGAAACGTTACCGTCAAATATAAACATATGGTCGAACGCCGGCTTATGGCCGTTTGCGCAGGACTCGGTAAAATGTGCGGCCGAAAAGAAATCTGCCCCGCGCACTGAACTAGCGGCATTCCCAAGGCCGGGCTTGCTACGCATAAGAGCTGTTCGATCGCCTCAAAAAGCAAACAGAGCCGACGGTCTACGGAAGGGGCGAAAGCCGCTTACTAAGAACATAAGACACGTCATAAGAAAATCGCTGCTCCTGTCCCCTTTTTTTACACTACTCTTAAAATACGGGTAGCGGAAGTATCTAAAAGTATATTCTGGAGCAAGTCATGGATTTCGTCTTGCGGGATGCCGTCGAATCGGACCTAGATCAGTGTGTCGCGTTAACAACGGACCGGTTTTTGTATGACCGGGAGCACGCCGTTGCTCTGCGACGCATGTGGTCGGATTTTATAAGGCATGGAAGCGGCCTCGCCGGGGTAATCACCGACGCCCATACGCCGGCGCGAGTATTGTACTTTTTTGCGTCCGCATTCGTTACCGACGAGCGCGCGGCGCGCTATCGTCGCCTTACAGCTCCGAAGATCGGCTATCAAATGGCTGAAGAGTACAGTGCTAGGGGGCACCCATTTTTAACGATCGACGAGATTGCCGACGCTAACGCTGGGAGGGGGTTGAATGCCGTCGTGACCCATCACGGCTATGTATTGCGCGACGATCCCTCGGACGAACGACTCCGAGCAGCCACCTACGAGTTAATCCGAAAGTATTTGATTGGCTGGAACTTGCGAACGTATACGGCTGAGGTCTTCGCTAATAACCGGTTACGTGATGGACAGGAGATGGGAGAAAGCCTTGGCCACTGCGTGCGGTCGTATACCGACCAGCAGCTGGAAAAGGCGGGTATTCCGAAGGATCGAGCGCCGCTGGTGTGGCTGTCAACGCTTCAAGATGCTCTCAAAAAACCCGCCGGATTCTATTTGGCCCTGCTCTTCCTCTCCTTTTCGCCGCCGATCTACGGCTTTAACTTGAAGGAGCAACGGTTGTTAGAGCTGGCTCTCAATGGTCTTACCGACGAGGCGATCGGACAATCCACCGGCGTTCCCATCGCGACCGTCAAGATGAGGTTCCGGCGTATTTATGACAAAGTTCGAGATGTTGCTATCGATTCGGGTGTTTCTGAAGTGTCGGAGTCGATCGGCGCCCCAACCCGCGGTATTGAAACGCGCAGGCATCTGCTAAATTATCTGCGCGATCACCGTGAGGAGCTGCGCCCTTACTCCTTAAAGCGTGGGGGCTGACAAGGAACAAAACTGACGGCCGTCCTCGCGTTTTTCATGCTACATTGTGCGGCGGCTCTACGCATGGGAACTCTGCGAGCAGATCGGTACGGGGATGAAGTCCATCTCCCGTTACCTTCCCATTTGTCAGCACTGCGTGGAAGTGAGCGGACCATCGTCCTTGTAATAGTAAATGTCGTTCGCAATGTCGAGCCATACAACGGCACTTTCGTAGTACAACGTCGGCTATTTTGCCTGGGGGTCGACCGCGATACTATCGTAAAACTCCGAATCGATACCGCTCGAAGAGCGCCCGACGCTTCCCAGGGGATAGCTGTTGGCTTGCACGCTCCCGACGCCGTGGGACGGGTTCGGCAGAGAAAAGCTGGCTGCCCAAAGCGTGTTTTGCGATCCGTTCAGCGAAATGCCGGTGTAGTAGCCGTTCTGAGCACCGGAACCGTAAACGAACGTCGACGTGGGCGACCCGCTCCAGGGCCTTTTGTACACGGCGAGCGTGTTATTGTTACCGATGGTATTCAGGATGAGGTTATCCTGGAGATCGAAGACGATGCCTTCCGGCAACTGACCAGACTCGATGTTCTGAAGAATCGTGTCGGCACCGCTACGCGTGTTTACGGAGACCAGGATGGGTTGGCCGTTGCTATTGTAGCCGTCAGCCAGCAGCTTGCGGCCATCAGCGGCTAAATATTCCACCTCGTTCAAGTGCGACGTAACCAGCGTGCGGGTGGGTTCACCTCCGCCGGCTTGGATCTCGCTCGATGCAAAGAAGTCGATAACGTTGTCGCCGGCATTAGCGGCGTACAAGTCGCCCTTCTTGTTGAAGGCGAGCCCTATCGCATACGGACCTTGTGACAGGTTCAGTGTGGCAAACAGCGTGATCGCTTTATTCTGCACGTGCCAAACGGTGACCGTCGAGGACCGCGTACCAACCGCGAGGTCGCCGGACCGCGGGTCGACTGCGAGGCCGACGCCGGTGCACGAACACTGCGAGATCATCTTCAGCGTTTTCGCACTATAAACGTCGACATTGCCCTCCTCTCCGTTCGAGGCAAAGATCCAGGCTACGGCCGGCGGCCCTTTGCTATCGGGCAGGTTGGGTTTCGTGAAGGTCGGGCTCGAACCGTGGACCCGCTCGCCGGTAAACGGCAGCGAGGACGTCGGGACCGAGCTGGTCCCCCCGCACGCCGCCAGCAACAGCGGCAGAGCCGTAATCATAATAACGCGACGCATGTTAGCCTCTTTTCTTTATGAGGTGGCGACGAGCACTAACGGCTCGTTCGGCGCGAGCGCGAAGCCTCTTGCTAAGAATCCTCCATCTGCTATGGCCAATCCCAAATGAGGCCCTCCGTCGCTACACCGCTGCAACCGGATAGTCCGTAGAGCACCAGGCCGCCGCTACCAATCGCGAAGAGCAGCAAGACGCCGGCGAGAACGTACGGCAGCGTTCGCCCCGAGGGGCGTTTCGTGCTGCGGTTTGCTGCTAAGAAGAGCGCCACTGCGAGCACGGCGAAGGTCGCGAAAAGCGCCCAAGATCTTGCTAGGAAGACTGGGTTGCTGTGCGGGCAGTATCGCGACGATAGATCCTGCGCTACGGCCATCTGCAAGCGATCGATCGCGAGCAAAACGACGTTGTATCCGGGCGTCATAACCTAAAACAAACGGTGCGACGAGCACCAAGAGAAGCCGAAGAACCAAACAAAGCCGGCGGCGGCCGCGAGCAGGAGCAAGAGCGCCGCACCGATGTAGGTAGTCAGACGAAACGCCGCAGGGTTATCGTGCGAGCGGCCCCAGGCAATCAATCCGAGCGCAGCACTGCACGACAGGGCGACAATCGTCCATATAAAAGCCGAAGGGAGTGCCTCCTGGCTAAGACACGAGAACGCCGTAAGGCGTGGGGCAGTAATACTGGGCGCGGTGAGTCCCATCGAGTATGGTGCGTAAGCGTAACACGCATAGAAGGTGAGGAACCCGAGCGCGCCGGTAAAGGACGCAAAAAACAGAAGAACGGCCGCCTCGAAATGCCTTCCATGCGTGCGTACGACCAACGCCGCCGCGGCGAGCGCCAAAAGCAGGCCCCAGAGCCACATGAAGGCGTGCGCGTCTTGGCGCACGCAGTACTTGGCCCCCAGACTCCAAATCACGTCCACAGCGTGAGGATACCACGATGCCAGCCTCTGCAGTAGCCTGGCGTTACCTCGAAAGTGACTTCACGCGAAAGGACAGGAACGCCACGTGATCGTCAACTCGGACGAGGATCGTGCTTCCGACGACACTCGCGGCACGACGGTAGAGCTTTCCATCATCGTCGAGCGCGCGGAAGCGCACGTTGACCGGGGAAAGCTCCAGTTCGACACGTACCTGGCTGGAAGGAACGGTTACTTCCCTTCCGGTCGTTGGATCCCAACTTTCGGTCTCATTCCAAATCGCCAGAGCGTACGTTCCATCGCGCTTTTGAAAGAGCTCGTGCTCGATCGTTTCGATTCCGGTCTTAAGGGAGTAGCGCAGCCGCGCGGGCGAAAACGCAGGGCCGGGGTCTGAAAGCAAGTGAATCTCGCTGCGCACCGCATTGAACGCAGGCTTCGGTGAGCCATCATACCGGACGATCCCGAACCCGTTCTCCCACGGGATCTTATCGTGCCCATCGTCATGAAATTCATAGATGTACGTTCGAGCAATTCCCGCGATGCTGTCAGCGAGAAGAACGCGACTGACGTACTTACCATCCGTGATTTCGTCGACCTCGAACGGATTGTAGCCGTATTCTCCTGACGTAGTGTAGCCTGTTTCCGTTACGTCGATCGGGAGCGTTGGCCCGGAGTTGACCTGCGCCTCGCAAATTGCCCAGCGCAACGACTCGATCGAACCGCATGCGTCGTGCCCGTAACCGGGCCATCCCGGATTCCAGCCAGGAGAGAAATACCTGTGGATGGCACCGAAATCTACGAGCGCGGCAATGCTACCCAGCTTTGCGGGATCGCCGTGCACGGCGTCTCCCATCGCGGGCGCTATAAAAGGTACGGGCAGCGCACGCGTAAGATGACGCTTTTTCATACAGGCGATAGTTAGGGTGGGCCAGTCGCCAACGTGGCGTAGGTCCGGCTCGTTTGGACCTTCGAGCGCATCAATGGCGCCCCCGATCTTTCGGTCGTATGTGCGGACGACAATGGGCGGAGTGTAGGAACCCGGGTAGTATCCCAACGGCTGTGGGCAATCGATAATCGCGTCCATCCGCGCTCCGGTAGCCTTAAAAAAGTCGCGCTGGTCGGCGTACTGCCGGAGCGATTCCTCAGGGAATATGCCGTCGCGAATGTGACGGATGCCGCTCTGCTTCATTCGCTGCGTGATGACGGCGTATTCTCGATCGGCGGTCAGATCCTCGGTCAAATGGGTGTTGACGCCTATTGAATCGACGAACGAATCCGCAGCCATCGGTGTCTGGGACGGAAGGTTACGGTTCGGGTCAAGGAGCAGGGGCGATTCCATCGCGCCGCAACTTCCGAGCGAAAGTGCCGCCGCACACGCAGAGATCAGCAAACCGCAAAGCCTTATCGGCGAGAGCCGGATCATCGGTACCCCGTGGCATTGATAGACATCGGCGGCCTAACTGGGTCGCGCGGTAAAAAGCGTACTCTAGTTTGGCTTAGGGTGGAATTAAGAGCTGCTTAATCGGCCGGGGCGCACTACCTAGGCTGAGCCGGGATCGTGCGCTGATGGCGCGAATCGGACGCTCATATGGGGAAGCCTCGCGTAAGCCATTCGGACGACTACGAGCAGCAGATGGAGAAGATGTTTGCCGCGGTGGGCGACCTATATGCGCGGTACTGGAACGATTTTTTCCATTTCGCCATCTTTCGAGGAAACGAGAGTTGGGAAACAGCGTTTGCTGAAACGCACGCGAAATACTTGCGCGCTCTTCGAATCGCCGAATCAAAAAACATCCTCGAGTTATCGTGCGGGCGCGGGGCATTTTCCAACCTCATGGCGCAGAGTACTTCGGGAAAAGTTCTCGGAGTGGATATTTCCCAGGCGCAGCTTGCCCACGCTAAGCGCTTCCGCCGCCCCAATCTTGAGTTCCGGCGCCATGATGTAATGAAGATAGACGAGCTGGACGACACCTTCGATGCGATTGCATACATTGATGCCGCCTGCTACCTACCCCGAAAGTCCGAGGCGGTACGCAAGATATCGAAAATCTTAAAGCCGGGCGGGAGATTGCTTCTCGTGGATTGGTGCAAAGCCGAGGGCGTCAATCCGGTGCAAGACGAACTTGTGCTCCGTCCATTCATGAAATACTGGGCCATCTCGAACCTTGAAACCGCTAGGAATTATGAAAAGTACTTCCGCGAAAACGACCTGAAGATCATTGAAATGGAAGACCTCAATGCAAAGACGAGAAAGAACTGGGATTTCGGATACGAGAAAGCTCTCGAAGCGGTGCGAGAGCTGAGTCCCAAAGATCTGCCGCGCCTTCTCTACACGAGAATCAAGCTTGGTGCAGAGGGGACCAAACTCATAAAAGAGCAGTTCCCGGCGGCGCTCTACATAAAAGCTGCATTCGACCTCGGATTACTGCGTTACTCGTATTTTCTTTTGGAAAAGGGACCCGGCAATCTCAGGCGCTCTGCAGGACCACGGCAGCGTTGATACCGCCGAAGCCCGACGAGTTGCTGAGGAGCACTCGCGGACGCAGCTCGGTGACGTTGCGGCGGCAGTCGATCGTGCATCCCTCGTCGCTTTGAACGAAGTTGACGGCCGCGGGTAGCCGGCCCTCGCTAATCGTGAGCGCCGATGTCGCGATCTCCCAAGCACCGGTCGCGCCCAGCGCGTGGCCGTGCTGGCCTTTCGTGGCGCTGACCGGGATGCGCGCGGCGCGCTCGCCGAAGACCGCACGATAGGCGTTGATCTCGGCGCGATCGCCCAAGGGCGTGGACGAACCGTGCGCGTTGAGTGCTTCGACTTCGTCGGGGGTCACCTGCGCGTCTTCCAGTGCGGCGGAAATCGCGCGGGCCGTCTGCGAACCGTCTTTGAGCGGCGCGGCCATGTGGTAGGCGTCGTTTGAGGTTCCGTACCCGGTGATCTCCGCGTAGATGTGAGCGCTGCGAGCGATCGCATCCTCGTAGCGCTCGAGCACCAGCAGACCGGCGCCTTCGGCCATTACGAAGCCATCACGATCGCGGTCGAAAGGCCGGCTGGCGGCCTGCGGGTCGTCGTTGCGCGTCGACATGGCGCGGGCTATGATGAACGCGCCGTAGGTAAGTGGAGCGAGCGGCGCTTCCACGCCTCCGGAGATCGCGGCGCGCAGCTGCCCCGAGCGAATCGCCTGAAAGGCGCTCCCGATCGCGACGGCGCCGGCCGCGCACGAGTTTGCGTTTGCGGTGGTCGGCCCGTGCAAGCCGAGGTCGATCGCGACGTTGGACGCGGCCGCGCCGCCGAAGACCGAGAGCGTGAGCAGGGGATGAATCGCGTCGAGTCCCCGATCGTGGTACGCGGCGATCTGCTCTTCGGCATAAGCGATGCCGCCCAACGCAGAGCCGGTGTAAACGCCTACGTCGGCATCGCCGTTGAAGGCGATCTGCGCGTCTTCACAGGCCAGCATTGCCGCAACCACGGCCAGCTGTGAGAAGCGGTCGGTCCACTGCAAGCGGCGCCGCTCCAAGTACTGCGATGCGTTGAAGTCAGGAATCTCTGCGGCGATCTTCGACGCGTAATCCGACGTATCGAAACGAGTGATACCGTCGATGGCGATCGCCCCTTCGAGCAGCCGCTTCCAGAACGTCTCTTTGCCGATCCCGAGCGGCGTGATCAGTCCGATGCCGGTAATGACAACCCGCTGCCTAGACATGGATCTCCTCTGCAAGCCGTTTCATCTGCGCCAGGGTCCGCGTCGCCACGCCATCGATGAAGTATCCGGCGACGACGTGCTTTTCCAGAAACGCGGCGCCAATCGGAAAAGCGAAGTCGAGCCAGTGTGAGATCGAGACGATCGTCTCGCCGTTATTCTCCTCGAAACGCCAGAGCACGTCCATGCCCTTCGTCCAGCCGGCGATATGGTGAAAGGCGATCGATGGAACCTTGGGGTCGTTGTGCTGCACCGCAATCCAACGCACGGGAATACATCCGCGACGAGCCGCCATCTCGACGGTGCGCTCGTTGTCGCCCTCGCCGGAGAGCACGCGAACGAAGCGATAATGCGGGAGGAGAACCGGCCAGCGTTCGGTGGCGCTCGCCATCTCGTAGATCTGTTGCACCGGCGCGTGCACGCCGATTCGGTTGACGGTCGCGATCATCGCAGCACTTGGCCCACCGCCGCTGCCAACCCGAGCGGAGTCGCCTTTTGCTTCGCGCAAACGGCGTCGATCAGGAATGTAAACTCGCCTGGGTGCCGGCGCAACGCGCGCGCAGCGCGGCGCGTCACGAGGCGCCAGCGCAGGAAGGCGCGCATCATGGAGGCTACCAGCTCCCGCTCACCCACCGCGCCGCGGAGCGCGCGCGCATACTCGAGCCACGCCTCGCGCTCGCGATCGGGATCTTCAAGCGTGGCGGCGATCGCATGTGCGGCCAAGCGCGCGCTGGTCAGAGCCAGATAGATGCCCTGACCGGTAAATGGATCGATAAATGCGGCCGCATCGCCGACCAGAAGAACGCGCTCGTGGGTGGGACGGATCGTACGATGCGTCAATGGGCCAATCGCGTGACGCCGCGCGTCGAACTCCACGTTGTCGATGACGTGTGTTCCCCTTGTTAGCGTATCGGAGAATCGGGCAAGCTCTTCGCGGAGCGCGCGACTGGCGCGAGTGAGATGCTCGCGGCTCATCACGAAGACGGCGTTGGCGGCGCGCTCGTCAAGAGGATTGAGCGCGAGATAACCGCGCGGCGAGATGTAGATCTCGATCCACTTGCCGAGCGAC
The DNA here is from genome assembly GCA_049696515.1 of Candidatus Cybelea sp. GTDB lineage: Bacteria > Vulcanimicrobiota > Vulcanimicrobiia > Vulcanimicrobiales > Vulcanimicrobiaceae > Cybelea. The sequence continues at coordinate 45,022 of JBAVTZ010000003.1, forward strand.
ATGGTCGGGTGATGACCTCCGATCGCAAACAACTCGTTGGCCGGCGGTTTCGTGAGCCGGCATAAGCGGGCGACCGTCGAGCGCATACCGTCGGCGCCTATCACATACCGTACGCCGATGACGCGACTCGCGCCCTCACGATCGCGCAAGTGCAGTGCGACTCCGGCGTCGCCGACGCGGATGCCGGTAAGCCGGCCGTACAGCGGTTGTGCGCCGGCCGCCAGTGCCGCCGCTCGCAGCCGCTCGTCGAGCACAGTGCGCGCGATTGACCAGGCAGGCGGTGAAATAGGAAACGACGCGATCTCGTCGTGCACGAAGAGGCGCATGCCGTGTAACTCGGTTGCCGCGCCTTCGAGTTCTTCGGCGAGACCGAGTGCGCGCAACTCACGGATGGTGCCGAGGTTCAGATACTCGCCGCAGAGTTTTTCCCGCGGAAACTCGCGCTCGTCCACGAGCGCGACGCTCGCGCCCATCCGCGCGAGACGCAGCGCGCACGCGGCACCTGCGGGACCCGACCCGATTACGCCGACGTCATAGCGTTGCGTCATCACGAAGGACCATGCGAATGAAACGAAAGGACTCGGTTCGCGGCGCGCGCCAGCCGGCACGTTGAGCCAGAGCCACGGCTTCCGCGCGGGTGTAAGCACGGCGCGCCGAGAGCGGTGCGTCGTGGCGCGTCAAACGGTTACGGGTGAAGAGCCGGCTGAAACTCAACGCCGCCAACACCGAGAGTCGCGAACGCACGAGGTCGGTGACGATCGGCGTTATGCGCGAGACGCGCCTAAGCTCGCGCAACAGAGCGATGGCGGCTTCGGGGTGGAAGTGATGAAAGGCCAAATTGCACATGGCCACGTCGAAGGCGCCTTTTTCGAACGGCAGCGACGTGCCGTCGCCGCAGACGAACGTCATCTCCGAATCGCTCGCGTGCCGACGGCGCGCCAATTGCACGAGCGTCTCGTTGTTGTCCAAACACGTTATTGAGAGAGGCTTGCCGCGACGGCGCCGAGCTTCGAGAATCGTCTTGGGGATATCCGCGAGTCCCGTACCGACGTCGAGCAGCGTCCGCAGCTCGAGATTACGCAGGCCAAAGCTTGCGACCGCCGTTCCACCGAAACGACGATTGATGAGCGTGATGTCGCGGAAACTTTCCGCCAGCTCGTCCAGGGATTCGACTGGTTCGTCGATCAGCTCGATCGCGGCCGACCGCGTTGCAACGTTCCACATCAGGAGGGCAGTGTAAAACCGGCCCACGAGAGCCGCTGGCAGAGTGTACGGTCAAGGGGTGCAAGCGTCGCGCATTTCACAGATGAGCCTTACCCTATTTTTTTACAAACTCCTGAAGAAAGAATGAAGGACTGCCTGCTTACCGAGACCTTGCCTCGCTAAGAGGCGAGGCCGCCGCAAGGCTCGCGACGGCCGGTCCTGCGCGGCTCGCGGACGTCTAGGTTCCGCCAGCCGCCGCCAAGATCGCCGCGACGGTCGCTTCAGGATGCTGGATCATACTTGGATGCGAACCATTTACATGCGTGATATGCGCCTTCGCTCGTTGAGCCATCATGAGTTGCACGGCTGGCGGGATGACAAGGTCCGCGTCGCCGACCACATACCACGACGGAAGCGTCTTCCAACCTTGGGCTGACGGCGCCTTTTCGTTGATTGCACTATTGCTTAGCGGACGCTGCGTCACCGCCATGATTGACGACGCCACCGCCGGAACGTCCGAAGCAAAGACCGCACCGTAGTACTTCGGTGTGAAGTAGAGGTCGGCATCGGTACCTGACGCAAACGGAACAGGCGTGAATAAGTCAGCGGGCGGCGGCGGGCTTGCGGACAAAACGCTGAGGCAACTTTCGCCCGCGTCGAGGGCGAACGCATCAATGTAGACGAGCGCCTTGACATTCGGAGTGCTCGTCGATGCGACGCTGATCACCGCACCGCCATACGAATGGCCTGCTAGAATAACCGGACCTGAGATCGACTTAACGAACGTTGCGATTGTTGCGGCATCCGATGCCATACTGCGCAGCGGATTGGGCGGCGCATAGACCGTGTAGCCTTCGGTTTTCAGCTGTGCGATAACGCCATTCCAGCAAGATGCGTCGGCCCATGCGCCATGTACTAGGACAACGGCCGGTTTCGTAGTGTCGGACGGTTGGTCGAACATGAATACCTCCAGCAGTAAGTTTGAGCCCGTAAGTCAGGTTCGCCGGATTAGTTGTAGGAAGAAATCTCACCTATGACGACTATCGTGGTCGCACGCTATCATACGAGCGGTAGGTCGGTTATACTTCCGCCTCACTAAGTCCACTGGGCATTGGAGTTTGCTATAATGGGGGTTCAAAAAAGCAGAAACGGAGCAAAGCCGAAAGATGAAACTCATCGCGCCCGCGATTGCCGTTCTCTTTCTGGGGCTGGTCGCACCAGCGGCCGCAACCGGGACAGTCCGGATCCAGCAAAACGACAATTCCGTTCAGACGTACACCGGCGTCTACATGCGTATCGTCAACAACACGCTGATGTTAACCTCTGCCGATAAGGTCTCAACCGTCGTAATCAGCGGCGGTGCCTGCGACCATAGGGGTGATTTGATCACGTGCAAGGGCGGAGGCATATCCTTGCACCAGGACGGGACCCACACGATTCCATTCAGGAGCGCGACGTTCTATTTCAACTTGAGCGACCAGGATCAACTGCTGCCGTTATCGACGGTCAAGCTCGGCCCACATTCCGTGATTTTCGCAGCGCACACCGCAAAGGGTACCTACATTACCGGTAGCGGCAGACTGGATCAGGAGCCGGGAAAATGAGA
>JBAVTZ010000004.1:0-2870 GCA_049696515.1 Candidatus Cybelea sp.
CCGGCGCGACCGGAATACGCTCGTGCACTTGCATGATGCCATCTTCAGCACGCGACGCATCGAGCGCGAGTATAACAGGTTGCTGCTCGCTAGCATAAGACGGCTTGGCAACAAAGGTCTCGGCCGAGACCGCAGATGGCAGGAGCAGGGCGCAGCAAATCAAGGACGTGCTCAATCGTGGCATCTTCGGCGGTTTCGAAGCGGCGAGCGAGCGCCCTGCCCCAGAGCGGATAGCAGCAGGTCCGATGGCACCCGATCACCAAATGGCTACGGTTCTTCCTTCCTCTCCCTTCCAACGGAGGTCGCTACTACCACGTGAAGATCGTGGTGACAGTTAAGCTCGTTCCTGACCCCAACGCTGAAAAAAGAATCGACCCTCAAACCAAGCGGCTAGTACGCACCGGTGTTGAGACGGTTCTCAATCCGTATGACGAATACGCGCTCGAAGCAGGCTTGCAGTTGAAGGAACGTGTCGGCGGCGATGCGCGCGTAACGGTCTTCTCGATGGCTCCGGAGATGCTCAAAGAGACGCTGCGCAAGGCCCTGGCAATGGGCGCCGACGAGGCGGTCCTGCTGACTGATCCGGGGTTGGAAGGCAGCGACGTTTGGGCGACGGCGTACGCGATGTCACACGCGCTGCGGAGACTTGACTTCGATCTCCTCATCGTCGGCGGTCTGACGGATGACAGCAGCACCGGCGCCGTTCCCGGCGCCCTTGCCGAGCATCTCGGCCTCCCGATGATTACCAACGCTCGTAAGATCGAGCTCGCCGACGGGAACCTTACGGTTGAGCGTGAGACCGACGTAGGATATCAAACGGTTCGTTGTCCCATGCCGTCGTTGATAACAACTGCATTGACCTTTGGCGAACCGCGCTACGCGTCGCTCAAAGGCATCATGGGCGCTAAGAAAAAGACGATCGCCACGGTCTCGCTTGCGGACCTAGCTCTCGACCTGCCGGTCGGTACCAGCGGCTCGAAGACGGAGCTGCGGAGCTTTGCGCCGCCGGCCGCGCGCGGCGGAGGAAGAACGGTCGAGGCGAGTGACGGCACCTCCGGTGCTCAGGCGATCTTCGATTTCCTTCAAGAGAAGAAACTCGTCTAACCGTGAAGCACGTAATCGTCTACGTCGAACATCGCCAAGGACAGACCCGCAAGGTCACGTTCGAGCTGGCCAGCGAAGCGCGTCGCCTCGCCGACGCCCTCGGCGGTAAAGCCTATGGCGTAGCCCTTGGGCCGGGGGCGTCGCAACTCGCGGAAGCGTTGAAACCTTATCCGCTCGATACGATCTACGTGAACGACGACGCCGAGGTCGACGCGTTCTTGCTCGAGCCAGTGGTCGATTATCTCGCGGCCGCGGCCGCACGAGTGGGTCCTTCGTTGATCCTCATTCCCAACACGCTCTCGGGGCGCGACGTCGCCGGGCGCTTGATGGTGCGGCTCTCGGCGGGCATCGCCGCCGACGTGACCGATTTCAAGATCGACGACGGCCTGGTGGTTTGCACGTCCCCAAAACTGGGGGGCGCCCTGATCACGAACTGCGCACTGCGCCCCGGTGACTACGGCATCGTCACCGTCCGACCCAATGCTTTTGCCGCCACCCCGCTTGGAGCCGGGGCGCAGTTGGAAAGCTTGGAGAAGCCGTCCAAGACCTATGCGGCCGCAATCGAACGCGACGTGGAAGAGGGAGCAGGCGAGCTTGCCCTCGAGGAGGCGCCGGTCGTCATCGCGGGCGGGCGTGGGCTCGGTGGCCCGGAGCCATTCGATACACTATTGAAACCCCTTGCACGCGCCCTCGGCGGTGCGGTGGGCGCATCCCGCGCGGCCGCCGACGCCGGCTGGGTGCCGTATAATCTTCAGATCGGGCAGACCGGCAAGACCGTGACCCCGAATCTCTACATTGCGGTGGGCATTTCGGGTGCGATCCAACACAAAGTCGGCATGCGTGCGTCCGGAACGATTGTGGCGATCAATAAGGACGGAGCCGCGCCGATCGCCGAATTCTCCGACTTGTTCGTCGTCGGTGACGCCTTCCGCATCGTTCCCGAATTGACGAAATTGATTGAAACTGCTAAAGGACACGTCTCTTGAAACGATTTGCACTCTTCGCACTTATTGCCCTCGCCTTCGCGGTCGGCATTGCTGCGACGACGCCGAACGCGCAAGCGGGCCTTTTCGGCGCGAAAAAATCCGCAACGCCAAGCCCATCGCCCTCGCCTTCGGCGTTACCGACGGCGAGCCCCGAGCCGCCCAGCATTGCGATTCCGCGTCTGATTGCGAAGCTGAAAGCCAATCCCACCGATCAGCTGGCGATGGCGCAGCTTGCCGCTCAGTATTTGCAGGTAAACCGTCCCGACATCACCCTGCAGTACACTCAGCACCTGCTCCAAATGGGCGACAAGACGGCGCAAGTTTATTACTATGACGGAATCGCGCAAATGCAGCTCAACAACCCTGCCGGCGCAACCTACGATCTGGAGCAAGCCTCGAACCTCGATCCTACCAACCTTGGCATACTGGCCCAGCTCGCCGACGTCTACCTTCGGACGAATCGTCCCAACGACGCCGAACGGGTGGCAAGACGCGCGGTGACGTTCAATAAAGCGGACCCAGAGGCGATCATGACGCTCGGCGGAGTCTACGCGAGCGAACAGCACTTCGACGATGCGCGCGCTCAGTTTGAAGCGGCCTTCGCGCTAAACCCAAAAGACACGGCGCCGCTCTTCCAGATCGCGACGACCTATGCGCAGCAAGACAATATTCCGATGGCGCTGCAGACGATTCAGCGAGCGCTGGCGGTGGATCCTCGCAGCATTCAGGCGCTGGTTTTCAAAGCCGACCTTTACGCCAGGCAGCACGACGATGCCCGCA
>JBAVTZ010000005.1:0-18889 GCA_049696515.1 Candidatus Cybelea sp.
CCGCCGCGGCCGCGCACATGCTCGGTTTTGCCTCGAAGGTAACGCATGTTTCAACCGGCGGCGGCGCCACGCTCGAATATCTCGAGGGAAAGCTGCTCCCCGGCGTCGCGGCGCTCGAACGATAGGACCGGTTACGTGCCGCGAACGATCATCGCAGGAAATTGGAAGATGCATAAGACCGCGGCGCAAGCCGTGGCGTTCTTCGACGCGTTCCTGCCGCACCTCGCAACGCTGCCGCCCGAGGTCGAAATCGTGGTCGCGCCACCGTTTACGTCGATTCCCGCCGCTGCCTTGCAGCTGCGCGGAACGCGCGTCCACCTGGGCGCGCAAACGATGCACTGGGCACTGGAGGGGCCCTTCACCGGCGAAGTGAGCGCACCGATGCTCCGCGAGTTCGGAGTAACCCACGTAATTCTCGGTCACTCCGAGCGTCGCGCACTCTTCGGCGAAACCGACCGTACCGTCAACCTGAAGCTGCGCACCGCCTTGGAGCAGCAGCTAACGCCGATCGTCGCGGTGGGTGAAACGCTCGCCGAGAGGGACGCCGGAGCAACCGACGCGCGCGTGCTCGAACAGACGCGAGCCGCGCTCGAAGGCGTTTCGCCGGTAGAGTTCCGCAACATCGTGATCGCCTACGAACCGATCTGGTCGATCGGTACCGGCAAAAACTGCGAGCCCACCGAAGCGAATCGTGTGATGGAAACAATTCGAGCCTCGCTCGACGGATTGGATTCGACTTCGATACTCTATGGAGGAAGCATGACCGCAGCGAATGTCGTGGCGTACATGGCGCAGCCCAACATCAATGGAGGCCTAGTCGGCGGCGCATCGCTCGATCCGGACGGCTTTGCCGCGATAATCGCAAAAGCCGAACTCCTCGAGTTGTGAAGTATCGCCCCATTGTCCTCGCGGTGCTCGATGGCTGGGGCTGCCGCGACGAAGAACACGGAAATGCGATCGCAGCCGCGCGCCTGCCGCATTGGCGAGAGCTGCTGGCGAGTTACCCGCACACGACGCTCGCGGCGTCCGGCGAAGCAGTCGGGCTGCCGAAAGGCGTAATGGGCAACAGCGAGGTCGGCCATATGAACCTCGGGAGCGGGCGCGTCGTTCCGCAGGGCGTAACGATCATCGACGCCGCCATCGCCGCGGGTAGACTCGGTGAAAACGAAACCTTGCGGCGCGCTTTTGCCCACGTCGCGCGCAGTGGGGGAACGCTGCACTTGATGGGACTGCTCTCAGACGGGCAGGTGCATAGTTCGATCGAGCATCTCTTCGCCTTGATCGACGCTGCGGTAAATGAAGGAACCCCAATCGCCATTCACTGTTTTCTCGACGGGCGCGACACGCCGCCACGTTCGGCAGCGGCCTACGTGCAACAACTCGAGACAAAGCTCGCTGCGGTCGGACGCTCGGGTGCGATCGCAAGCGTAACCGGCCGCTACTACGCCATGGACCGCGATCGGCGCTGGGAGCGCACCCAACGAGCTTACGATCTCTTGGCTAACGGCCACGCCGAGCACGAGACGGTGGACGCGCGCGCCGCGGTCCGCGAAGCCTACGCCCGCGGCGAGAGCGATGAGTTCGTACAGCCGACCGCCGTCGCCCCGGTGCGTGCGATCGAAGATGGCGACGGGTTCGTTTTCTTCAACTTCCGTCCGGACCGAGCGCGGCAACTGACGACCGCTTTCAACGCCGGCACGACCATCTATTACGACGACGGCTTTGGCGTCTTTGCTTCCAAGCGCTACCAAAATCCGTTTTTTGCGACGATGACCAAGTACGACGAGAGTTACACCAATCCAGTGCTCTTCGGCCCAAGGCCGCAGTACGATACCTTCGGCGAAATTCTCGCGCTCGAAGGCCTCCGCCAACTTCGTCTCGCCGAGACGGAGAAGTACGCCCACGTAACCTATTTTTTCAACGGCGGGCGAGAGGAGCAGTTCGAAGGGGAAGACCGCGAACTGATCCCATCCGACCGCTCGGTCCCAACCTACGACCTCGCTCCGGCCATGCGGGCTCGTGAGATCACGAAGGCTGCCGTAAATGCGATCTCGAGCGGGCGCTACGACGCCATCATCATGAACTACGCCAATGCCGATATGGTAGGACATACCGGCAAATGGGAGCCGACGATCGAGAGTATCGAGGTCGTCGACGAGTGCCTAGCGCGCTTGGCCGATGCCACCCTGCGCGCGAACGGCCTGCTGGCGATCACGGCCGATCACGGGAATGCCGAAGAGGAGTTCGACGCACGCAACAGCCCAATCACCGCACACACGACTAACCCTGTGCCCTTGGTCCTGGTCGCACAAGGCCTGCACGGTACTCTTGCGAGCGGGGGAAAGCTGGGCGACGTTGCACCGACGCTGCTCACGATCATGGGCCTACCGATTCCGGAGCGCATGAGCGGCAACAACCTTTTCAGACCCTCAAATTCATAAGAATCACAGCCGCGCTTACGTTGCCGTTCAGCATCACGTGAGATAGTAGGGGAAAATCGAGAGGAGAAATTTCCCTTGCATCGCCACGTTAATGAAATCCACGACGTACTCGTGCTCGCTGAAGGACTTATCTACTTCGTGCTCCTCGGCGCAGCCACCGTCGTTGCCGCTCTCGCGGCACACCTCCATTAAGGAAGCGCTGGTTCCTTAGAAGTCGGTGCGATAGCACCCGCTGGCGTCGACGTGAACGCATCGGCCGCCGATCGCGATCGAGCGAATGCGGTGATCCCAAAACGAGAGCACCTGAATCGCCACCGGCCGAAGTTTCGCGAGGATTTCGCGCGCGCGTTGCGAGACGGCGATGGCATCCTTTACCCAGCGGGGATGGTCGTGGGGCAGAAGCGCAGTTTCGAGCTCGCCCTCGGCAACGACCGGAACGACCGATTCGGAGCGGCTGGCCCCTACCTGCAGTGGTAAGGCGGCCGCGCTCTCCTCGAGCTCAATACGGCGCAGCATACGTTGAACGCGTCAGGTTCCGTAGCTTCGCGATGGCGCTCAAGTGCAGTTGGGAGGCCCGCTGCGGGGAAATGGCCAGGCGCCTGCCTACAGCTCGTAACGAGTTGTCGTTGAAGTAGTGCATCATCACGACGTCCCTCTGACGCGGCGAGAGCCGCGCGATTTGCCCCGCCAGCCGTGCACGTTCGGAGCGCCGTTCCACGATGGCCGCCGGATCGCCGCTCCAATCGTCAACCAGCGACTCTCCTCTCGGCAGCGGCGCGTCCAACGAGAGTGGCTGGCCGCGGTAGGCGGCCGCTACCGCACGCCGATAACCGGGACAGCGCAGCTCCATCTCCTGGACCGTAGGAATCGACCCGCGCATAGCCGCCAGCGCGTAGCGCCGATTTTCACCGTCGCGGACGATTCGGCGGGTCCGTTCCGAAACCGGATCCATCCGCCGAACCCCATTGAGCATAGCCCCGACGATCAACCGGCGGGCGTACTCGTCGAGCTGGGGTCCGCGATGCGGATCGAAAGAATCAAACGCTCGCAGCAGCCCGATGCACCCGTCTCCGACGAGGTCGTCGGTCTCCAGATTCGGAACGAGGCGTTTGAGCCGCCGCGCAAGCCTCCGCACCAACGGCAGGAGCGCGCGGACGCGCTCCTCGCGCTCAAGGTCGCCGCCCATCACGAACGTTCCAAACGTGAAGCGATGAGTTCGGAAAATCCGTGTTGGTCGCGCGCTGCGATCTCGCGCGAAAGTATGTCGAGCTCGTAGTCACCAAGCAACCCGGTACCGGCGATCATCGGGCGCAGGATCGGCACGAGCAGCATCGACTCGAGCAGCTCGCCGGCACGTCGCGCGGTCGCGCTATCCACGTTGCAGGTTGTTTGCGATGCGCAGCATTTCGTCGGCCGCCTGCACGCCTTTGGCGTTCGCTTCGTACGCTCGCTGCGCCGTGAGAATTTGCATCATCGCATCAATGACCGTCACGTTCGACTCTTCGAGCATCCCAAAACGCAGTTTGGGCCCGTCGTCGGTGCCCGGGGTGATCTTCCGCGGCTTGCCGGCCTCGGGGGTCGCTTCGAAGAGCGCTCCACCAACGTTGCGCAGACGTTCGGGCGCGGAGAATTCCGTCAAGCGAATATGCCCGATCGCCCGCGTACCGGTCGCAAACTTCGCGTTTATCGTTCCGTCGGGAGCCACCGTCGCGGAGAGCGCATCGGCTGGGATCTCGACGCCGTCAAGGCGCAGATCTTGAACGTTGCGCAAAGTACCGTCGGCGGCTCGCGCAAACTGACCGTCGCGCGTATAGCAGCGGCGTCCTTGCGTGTCGCGCAGCGCGAAGAAGCCCGGCCCCTCGATCGCCAGATCGAATGGACCGGCGCTGCGCGCAAGCTTCCCCTGCGCGAACAGCACCCGCGCGCCAAGCGCAACCGTTCCGAGACCGTTCTCGCCGGGTGCAACCAGCTCGGCAAACGTTTGAGCCGAACCTTTGAAGCCGACCACCGCGGCGTTGGCCAAGTTGTCGGCGATCGTATCGAGGTTTCGTTGTTGAGCGGCCATGCCGCTTGCAGCGGCGTAGAGCGCGCGGTCCACTATACTCCTACTCCTATTTTATGCGAGCGGCCTCGGCCGACTTTTGACGTGAAGCGTCGATGGCCATCACGGCTTTTTGCGCACTTTCGAAAGAACGCTCTGCCGCGAGCACGTCGATCATCTCGGCAATGGCATCAACGCCGGCGCTTTCGAGAAATCCGCTTTGCAGCCGCCCCTTCGAGGGAATCGAAAGAGCGTCAACCAGCCGATCGGCGTCGAGCACTCGTCCGCGATCGTCGATCCGGGCACCGGTGGGTAGGCGCAACGGGCCGTGGAGGCCCAATAAGGTGCGCCCCGCAGAATCGCGCAGCGTTCCGTCGGCATCGCGCACGAATCCGCCCGCTCGAGTCTCGCTAACCCGCCCGGACGCGTCGCGAACCCGAAATGCTCCTTCACCGACGATTGCGAGGTCGAGGTCGCGACCCGTATGCCGCAAGGCTCCATGGGTACGCGCGGGTTGTCGCGCGATCGCCACGCCGAGCGTCGTCAAAAAGCCGCGTGCGACGATCCTGCGAAAGCCGTCGGTTGAAACGTTGGCGAGGTTTTCGGTGGCGATCTCCAACCTCGTCCGCGCTGCAACCATCGCGCTGCCGGCCCAGGCAATTCCATCCATGAGCGCATGGTAGCCGATTGGAATGACCGAATCGTTTCCGCTCGATGGACGATCTGCGCGCAGGGTGGCAAGCGGCGGCGAAGCTGGCGCTGGTGATGCTCGTTGCCGCCTGCAGCTCGCCGGCGAGGCAGCAACGCGCCGAGGCTGCCGAACTGGCTAATCTCGCATCGCTCAAACGGCAATACCCCGAAGTCGTCATGGGGTTCGACATCCGGCCTGAGAATACGCTCGTCGTTAGCCTCGATCTTCAGCATTACATCGAGATGGACGATGACGTCGTAGCCGCTATGAAACGCAACTCGCTCTCCCGCTGGCGCTCGGCATGGAGCGCTGCCCATCCCCACGTCCATGCGCTGCTGCACGTTCGGTTCATTGACTTCATCGGCCGAAACGTGGCCGAAGAATCGACGAAAACTTAGGATCCTGTAGGGGTCCTAGAGCCTCGCGATCACACCCTCGCTGAAGGATTGCGTCGAGAGCGCTTCGCTCGAGGAACGCGCCAGTTCAGCCGTGCGCAAGCCGTCAGCGTAGGCGCGCTCGACGGCGCGTTCGATGCGCGCCGCATTGGGATCGTCGTTTAGACTATGACGCAGCAGCATCGCCGCTGAGAGTATGGCCGCGGTCGGATTAGCGAGGTTCCTTCCCGCAATGTCGGGGGCGGTACCGCCGATCGGCTCGTAAAGGCCGAAGCGGCGTCCGGGTGATCCCCGCGTGCCCAAGCTCGCGCTCGGCAACGTCCCGATCGATCCGGTAAGAATGGCCGCCTCATCGGAGAGTATGTCCCCAAACATGTTCTCGGTTACGATCACGTCGAATTCGCCGGGTCGCCGCACCAGCTGCATCGCTGCGTTGTCGACGAGCAGATGGTTGAGCTTCACGTCGGGATAGTCGCGCGCCACCTCGTTGACCACTCGCCGCCAAAGCCGCGAAGTCTCGAGGATGTTCTGTTTATCCACCGATGTAAGATGCCGGCGACGACCGCCGGCGAGCTCGAAGGCGATCCGCGCGATGCGTTCGATTTCCGGCGCGCGGTAGATCATCGTATCGATCGCCTCGTCGATTTCCCCGACGCGGCGTTGCTCCTTCGGACGGCCGTAGTAAATGCCGCCAGTCAATTCGCGCACGACCAGGAGGTCGAGCCCGCGCACCAGCTCGGGTCGCAGCGGCGAGGCCTCTTCGAGCCCGGCAAAGACGTGAACGGGGCGCAAGTTTGCAAACAACTCGTAGTCGCTGCGCAACTGAAAGAGCGCGTACTCCGGACGCTCGGGCAACGGCTTGCCTTCATACTCCGGAAGCCCGACGCTACCGAAGAGAATGGCGTCGCTGCGATCGCAAAGTTCGCGCGTTTCGGGCGGCAAGGCCGGAAGGCCGCGCGCGAGCGCGGCACCGCCAACCAACATTTCTACGCACTCCACGTCGGAGCGGACGCAGCCCAACACATTGGCTGCGGCATTGATAACTTCGGGGCCGATGCCGTCCCCCGGTAGCAGCGCGACCCTTGTCATCCGGGCCGGCTAATAAACGGTTATGCGGGTCGTATCGGCGTTGGGAGGCGGCTCTTTGGGCGCCTCGCTCGCAAGCGCTGGAGGAGTCTGGGGCGCCCCATTAACGGTGTTGCCTTCGGGACGCTCCAGTAAAGCCAGGTGCGTCATCAGGAGGCTGCGCAGCTCGCTCCGAGCCTTTTCCGCGGCTTCCACCGCCCGGTGTTGCTCGCGCCGCACCTCGCCGATCGCATCGTTATAGCCGGCGATCTCGCGATCGCCTGCCAAACGCGCTTGCTCTCGAATCAAGTCGGCCTCTTTGTGAGCGGAGGCTTTGACTTCGTCTGCGGTACGCTGCGCCAGCACCAGCGTGTTTTGCAGCGACTCTTCCATTGCTTTGAAATGGCTGACGCGCTCTTTAAGATCGGCAATATCCGCTTCGAGTGCGGCCCGATGCTGCGCCTCGTCTTCGAGCGTCTCGATGATCTCGTCGAGGAATTGGTCGACGTCCGAGCGGTCGTAGCCTTGGAGGGCTTTCTTAAAGCTCTTATGCTGAATGTCAACCGGGGTGATCTTCTCCATCACTGAGTCCTATTCGTCATGAAATCGAAGGTGCCATCGGCGATCATCGAGTCGCGCAGGCCGGCAGCATTAACGACGATGCCGGCCGGAACGACGAGATAGATCGATTCCGCAAGTTTTTGAATCTTGCCGTCGATAGTGTAAGCAACTCCGGAGGTGAAGTCGACCACCCGCTGCAGGAGCGTTCGATCGGCATTTTGCAGGTTAACGATGACGACTTGCCGGTTGCGCAACGAGTCGGCGATTTCGACGACGTCTTGGTAGCTGCGCGGTGAGTAAACGCTCACTTGAACTCCGCCACGGCGTCCGGCGCTCGAAAGCGGAACCACGCGTGCAGATGAGCCCTCTTCGGCGTAAAACTCCTCGTCCTCGTCACGGATCGAGAAGAACGAACCAATTTTGCTGAACATACTCACGAGTGCCTCCCGTTGAATTGCTGCAGCACTTCGCCGCGCGGCCCCTCTTTTGCTGGTCGGGAGCCAAAGAGCGCCTCCCCGATGCGCAGCATCGTTGATCCCGCCTGCAACCCTTCGCGCCAATCTCCCGACATGCCGATGGAGAGCGTACTTCCACCTATGCGGGCCAACGTCTTGGCGGCCAGCTCGAAAGCACGCAGGATCGCGTCGCGGTCAGGGGTCAACGGTCCAATCGCCATCACGCCCTCGAGGCACAAGCCCGCCTGGCCTCGGAGCGTTTCGGCAAGCCACTCCGCCTCCGAGGGCGGACATCCGAAACGGTCGACCGGCGAAACGTTAAGCTGCAGCAGCACCGGGAGCTCTTTTCCCATTTCCAGCGCTGCTTTCGAGAGCGCGATGCCGGCCTGCGCGCGATCGACGCTCTGCACGACGTCGAAGGCCGACGCGATCGCCTTGGCCTTGTTCGTCTGAAGATGACCGACGAAGTGCTTTCGAACCGGCGGCAACGAGGGAAACTTACGGCGTGCCTCTTGCAAGTAGCTCTCCCCGAGATCGGTCAAGCCGGCCGCGATCGCGCTCGAAATCGTATCGCTCCCCTGCCCCTTGCCGATGCCGACCAACGTAACGCTAGCCGGATCGCGACCGATATCGCGAAGTTCCTCGTCGATCGCCCGTCGCAACGCTCGCAGGTGCTCCGCGATTCCTTCGCTCATCCAGGCGACGGTCGTGCCGAAACCACGCCGGTCTCGGTACGCGGGCCCGGCCGCGTTGCACAGTAGACGATGCCGGCCGCACCGATCAGGATCATCGGCAGGGCGTAGAGCTGACCACCGGTGAGGCCCATCCAGCTGAAAGCGGTTTGACGCCACATCTCCGCGATCGTTCGGGTGATGCCGTAAAGCATGAACCACGTCCAACCGACGACGCCGTCTTTGGGCTTGAGCCGGTAAACGATCAGCAGAATCGGCAGCGTCAGAATGTCGAGAATGGCCTCATAGATCTGCGAGGGGTGGCGGTAGGCCTGTACGCCATTAATCAGCGGCGCGGACGGAAAGATCAGGCACCACGGATGATCTGGATGGCAAGGGTCCCCCCAGAGTTCGTCGTTGATGAAGTTGACGATGCGTACCAGGGTGATGCCGACCGGCAGCATCATCACGACCTCATCCCCGACGACCATGTACTTCAGGCCGGGATGCTTGCGAATGAAGAGCCAGATCGCGACGAGAACGCCGACCAATCCCCCGTGAAAGGCCATTCCTCCGTTCCAAACCGCGATGAAATTGATCGGATTGGAAAGATAGAACGACGCGTCGTGCATGCTGATAATGTCGTTGATGACGAAGAACGTTCGCCCCCCAACCAGCACGCCGATCAGCGCATAGAAGAGAAAGTCCTGAATCTGCTCGCGGGTTAGGCCGAGACGCCGGCGCCCGGCAGGGCGGCTCATCCAAAGATAGACACAGAGGAAAGCCACCAGATAGGCGATGCCGTACCAGTGCACTTTGAGCGGGCCGAGATGGATCGCTACCGGGTCGATGTTTGTCGGATAGGTGAACCAGTGCTGCATTGCTGAGGAACCTCTGATTAATCTGCGCCGAACGTTCGGACCGCAAAGTGGTCACATGCAAGGAAAAAGCGAGGGAACCTACTGAAGGACGGTCTGTGACGGAGCAGTCGACGCATATTACCGCCGGCATCGCCTTCCTTGCGGGCCTCGTTTCATTCGTATCGCCGTGCGTCCTTCCGCTCGTGCCGGCCTACCTTTCACTGCTCACCGGCGAGAGCCTTGAGGATCTCAAAGCCGAGACAACGCCGGCCGCGCGGGTAGCAATCCTGATGCACGCCGTCGCCTTCGTCCTTGGCTTCAGCGTAATCTTTATCGCGCTCGGGCTGAGCGCCAGCGCTATCGGCGGCCTGCTCGATGCCAACCGCGTCTTGATCGCGCAGATCGGCGGTGCGCTGGTGGTGATCCTGGGCCTGCACATGATGGGGCTGATCCGCATTCCGTTTCTCATGATGGATACGCGCGCGCATCTTCAGCGGGACCGTCGAACTTTCTGGACCTCGGGGCTCGTCGGCGTCGCCTTTGCGGCCGGCTGGTCCCCGTGCATCGGCCCTATTTTAGCGGGAATTCTGGCGATTGCCTCGCAACAGCATACCGCCGCGGCCGCGCTGCTGCTTTCGTTTTACTCCCTCGGTCTGGCCGTGCCGTTTCTAATAACCGCGGCGGCAATCGGCGTGGTACTTCCGTTCTTGCGCCGCATCAGGCGCTTTTTGCCCGCCATCGAGTTTGCGTCGGGCGTGGTACTGGTTATCGTTGGATTGGTTCTCGTGAACAATGCATTCCTTAACGTCGCAGGATGGTTTTATCAATTTGTACCGCAACCAAGCCTTTAGAAATTCTAGTTTAGCCAACACGCTCGTCATCGCGGGCGTCGCAATCCTGGTGCTTTGGGCCGATCAGTTCACCAAGCACCTGGTCAGGGCGCGGTTATATCCCGGCGAGAGCCACCAGGTGATTCCAAATCTCCTGAGGTGGACGTACGAGCGCAACGTGCACGGAGCCTTCGGCCTCTTCGGCAGCAACGCGGTCATGCTCATCGGCATGGCGATCGTCGTGCTGGTCCTCTTTTGGTTCAGCTTCCGGGATGCGGCAGCCCACTCGCGCACCGTCCGGATCGCTTTCGGAATGATCATCGGCGGCGCGATCGGAAACATCGTCGATCGTCTGCACTTCGGCTACGTGATCGACTTCATCGACTTCTATCGCATTTGGCCGAACATCTTCAATCTGGGAGATTCGTGCATCACGGTCGGCGTCGGATTACTCCTGCTCTCTAGTCTTGTTGCACGTCGTCACCGCTGACCAGGCCGGGACCCGCATCGACGTGCTCGTCGCCGCGTTGTCGGGGATTTCCAGGTCACGGGTCGCGCAGAGCGCGAGACAGGGCGACCTTTCCGTCAACGGCGCGCGGGTCAAGCCGAGCCGGCCGCTGGAGGAGGGTGACGTCGTCGAGTTCGAGGTTCCGCCGCCACCCAGGCTGATTGCGCATCCCGAGGAGATCCAGCTCGACATCGTCTACGAGGACCAGGATTTGCTGGTCGTCAACAAAGCCGCGGGAATGGTCACCCATCCGGCTCACGGCACGACGACCGGGACACTGGTCAATGCCCTGCTCGGGCACGTGACCGGACGCCTTCCCGGCGAAGAACTGCGCCCCGGCCTCATCCATCGGCTTGACCGCGACACGTCGGGGCTGCTGGTCGTTGCAAAACGTGAAGAGAGCCTTCGCGCGCTGCATGCCGCCATGAAAGCGCGGCGCATCGAACGCGAGTATTTGGGCCTCGTTTGCGGCATCCCGGCGCATGCACAGGGCTCGATTGCCGGCCCGATCGGGCGCGATCCGCGCAATCGTCTGAAGTTCGCGATTGTCGCTGAGGGAAAGCCCGCGGTAACCAACTATGAAGTCCTTCACGAGTTCCCCAAACATGCCGAATTGCTCTTTCGTCTTGAAACCGGAAGAACGCATCAGATCCGGGTTCACCTTGCGATGATAGGACATCCGATCCTCAACGACCCGGTGTATGGACGCAAAGAGGCGCGCTTCGAGCTCCCTGGTCAAGCGCTTCACGCGTGGCGGCTCGCCTTTCGACACCCGCGAACCGGCGAATCGCTCGAGTTTCAAACCGACCCGCCGCCGGGATATCTGCAAGCGCGCGCGTTGGTGTCAACGTAGTTTCATGACCGCCCCGATCCTGCGCCACGCTAGCGCAGAGAAACAAACGAAGAACAGGTACTACGTCTACATGTTGCTCTGCACTGACAGTTCATTCTACGTGGGAATTACCAATGATCGCGAGGCGCGCGTCGGGCAACACCAGTCCGGCATCAATTCACGTTGCTACACCTTCACGCGCCGGCCCTTAGGTCTGGTGCACTCATCCGATTTCCAAAACGTCGACGACGCGATCGCGTGGGAAAAACAACTCAAAGGCTGGTCCCACGCCAAGAAGACTGCTCTGGCCCGTAACGACTGGGCGCGCATCCTTCGGCTTGCAGAATGCAAGAACGAAACCGCGTCCGTGTCGCCCTTCGACGGAGTTTATCCCGAGCGGAGTCGAGGGGCTCAGGGTGACACGTACTGCACTGCACACGATACCGACTCCGCTCCCTTTAAGTTGTGTTCGCGCTAGTCGCGCAAGACGGGGATGCCCGGTGTGGCCGGCTCTCCTTAGCTCACGGTGAGGTCGCGACGCCGTGCTTTATGCCGGTCGGAACTTCGGCAACCGTGAAGGGGCTATCGCCGGCAGACCTGAGCCAGGCACGAACGCAGATGGTCCTCGCCAACACCTATCATCTCTGGCTGCGTCCCGGGCTGCGCACAATCGAGGCCGCCGGCGGTCTGCATCGCTTCATGGCTTGGGACGGCCCGATTCTCACCGATTCCGGCGGCTTTCAAGTCTTCAGCCTCGAGGGCCGGCGTAAAGTCGACGAAGAGGGCGTAACGTTCTACTCGCATCTCGACGGGAGCGAGCATCGCTTTACCCCAGAAAACGTCATCGCGTTTCAACAGGCGATCGGCAGCGATGTGGCCATGCTGCTCGACGTCTGCGTGAAGCTGCCGGCGCCGCGCGAAGCACTCGAAGAATCCGTACGCTTGACCAGTGACTGGGCGCGACGTTCGGCAGCTGCGCGCCCCTCCGATCGCACGCTGCACTTCGGAATCGTCCAGGGTGGACTCGACCTCGCCCTGCGCGAGTCGAGCGCCCAGTCGATCGTGGAGCTCGACTTCCCCGGATACGCGATCGGTGGTCTTTCGGTGGGCGAGACCCGCGAAGAAATGTACGCGACCGCGCGCTTCACGGCCGCGTTGCTGCCTGAAACGAAGCCGCGCTACCTAATGGGAGTCGGCACGGTGCGCGATCTGATCGCGGCGATCGATTGCGGCCTCGACCTCTTCGACTGCGTCTATCCGACACGCTGCGGGCGAAACGGCCGCGCGATGACCCACACCGGTGAGTTCAACATCCTCAACGCCGGCTTCGTCCGCGATCTCGCACCGCTGGATGACCGCTGCGACTGCTATACCTGTACCACCTTCACGCGCTCCTATCTTGCCCACCTTTTCCGTGCCAAGGAGATGCTGGGGCCCCGCCTGCTCTCATATCACAACGTGTATCTCGTCAACGCGCTGATGCGCGACGCGCGCGAGGCAATCGAGCGCCGCGATTGGGCTAACTTCCGCCGGCGCGGCTGGGAGTAGCGGACTTAGCCAGTCTTTTGCAGCGCGCGCACGACGTGCGCGCAATCGTCACAAATTGTCGGATGAGCCGGATCGGTTCTCAGCTTGCGGTATTTCCAGCAGCGGGCGCACTTTTCGCCGTCGGCGGGAAGCAGCTCGAACGAAACGACGCCGTCGCGCGCCTCGCCGTCACTTCGCTCGCTCTGACGCAACGACAGCTGCGATACGACGAGTGCTTCACGGAGGTTGTCGCCCAGCGCGTGGAGCCGTTTGTAAGCACCCGGCGTTACCATCAGGTGCAGCTGGGCCTCGAAGTCGCGGGGAGTTGCGGATGCCGCGACGCGGGCGCGGAGGGCTCGCAACTGCTGCCAGAGCGCAATATCGCTTTCGAAGGCACCGCGCTTGGAACGCTGGGCGTCGAAGGAGCTGTCGAAGACGCTCTCGGCATCGGTACGCACCCAAACCGGCAGGGATTGCCACGCCTCCTCGGCCGTAAACGACAGTACTGGCGCAAGCGCTGTGAGAAAACGGGTCAGCACGTACAAGAGAGCTGATTGTGCGCTGCGCCGGCGTGGATCAGCGGCCGCACGAGAGTAGAGCGGATCCTTGAGCCCATCAAAATAGAGAGTTGACATCCCACTCTCAAAGTCGACGATCTGCAGATAGGCGTCGTGGATTTGACAGCCATCGTAAGCGTGCTTGACGTTCGCAACGAACGCGTCCGCCACATTGCAGGCGAGGCGGTCGATCGGCTCCATCGCCTCACGCGCAACCACGTCGGCCGCGGCGAAATCGTAGAGATTGGAGAGCATGAAACGCATCCGATTGCGAATGTTTCGGTAGACTCTTCCCACCTGATCGATCACGGTTGGGCCGAAGCGCACGTCGTCGATGGGCTCGACCGAAGCCGCCCATAACCGCAAAACGTCCGCTCCCCACTTTGCCATCGCATCGCGCGCGTCGATGCCCGTGCCGCGCGATTTCGACATCGGGCGTCCCTGCTCGTCGTTGACCCAGCCGTTCTTCATCACGCGGCGATAGGGGGCACGCCCCTTGATCGCAACGCCGGTGATCAAAGAACTGCGGAACCATCCGCGAAATTGATCGGCGCCTTCGAGAACGAGGTCGCTGGGCCAGGGCATCCCGTCGCGTCCAAGAACGGCCAAATGCGTTACGCCCGACTCGAACCAAATGTCGACGATGCTCTTCTCTTTCTCGAAATGTCTACCGCCGCAGTTTGGACAAACGAAGTCCTTCGGCAGGTAAGTCTCCACCGGATCGCTCCACCAGACGCCGGCACCCGCTTCGCCGAAGCGCTTCGCCGCCAGACGCGCGACCCGGGCGTCGAGAAAAGCTCCGCCGCACTCACTGCAGAGAAGGGCGGGAATCGGCGTCCCCCAGGTGCGCTGGCGCGACAGACACCACTCCGGATGGGTTTCGATCATCTGGCGCTGGCGCGCGCGTCCCCATTCCGGCGCGTATTCCACGCTCTCGACTGCATCGATCGCGTGCTGCCGCAACAGGTTCTGATCCATCGCAAGAAACCACTGCGCGGTCGCCCGAAAGATTACCGGATTGTGGCAGCGCCAGCAGTGCGGGTAGGAGTGTTCGACTTCTCCCGCGCTCCAAAGCGCACCGCGCAGGCGCAGGTCTTCGATGATCTTGGGGTTTGCTTCGAAGATCTGCATCCCCGCGTAAGGCCCGGCTTCGGCAGTAAACCGTCCCGCCGCATCAACCGGATTGAGGATTGGCAATCCGTATTT
This sequence comes from Candidatus Cybelea sp., assembly GCA_049696515.1. Lineage (GTDB taxonomy): Bacteria > Vulcanimicrobiota > Vulcanimicrobiia > Vulcanimicrobiales > Vulcanimicrobiaceae > Cybelea. The sequence continues at coordinate 14,641 of JBAVTZ010000005.1, forward strand.
CATTCCGGTATCGAAGTCGTCGGCACCGTGTCCCGGTGCAGTATGCACGGCACCCGTCCCAGTCGAAAGGTCGACGTAATCGGCGAGCACGATCACCGAATCGCGATCCATCAGCGGATGCCGCGCCGCCAGGCCGTCCAGCTTTTCCCCGCGAGCGCGACCGATCAAGGTCGCCCGCGCGAAACGTTCGCCGAGCGCTTGCGCCGCCAGCGCCTCGGCGACGATTACGGCCTCGTCATCAACCTGGTAGAGCCCATAGCTTGCGTCGCCGCGGAGCGCGATCGCGACGTTTGCCGGAATGGTCCACGGTGTCGTAGTCCAAATCAGAAACGAGACGGGCCCAACTTCCAGCCTATCGTCCAGCATGACGCCGAGAATGCGTTCCCTCTGCTCGTCATTGGCGGTGAAGCGAACGTAAATTGAGGGCGAGATGCGCGGCTCGTATTCGATCTCGGCTTCGGCGAGTGCCGTTTCATCGTGGACGCACCAAAGGGTCGAACGCAGCCCTTTGTAAATCTGCTGCCGCTCGGCCAGATCGGCGAGCGCGTTGACGATCGTCGCCTCGAACGAAGGATCGATCGTACGGTAGGGGTGGTCGAAGTAGCCGAAGTTCCCCATCCGCACGCGCTGCTCGCGTTGCCGGTCGAGCCAAAAAAGTGCGCGCTCCCTGCACCGCTCGCGCAGTTCTAGCGGGTCGATCGTATGGAAGTCTTTTACGCCCAAATACTTAAGCGTTTCAAACTCGATTGGAAGTCCGTGCATGTCCCAGCCCGGCACGAACTTTGCATACTTGCCGTCCAACAAGGCAATCTTCACGAACATGTCCTTGAGAACCATGTTGAGGAAGTGCCCCATGTGCAGGTCGCCATTCGCATAAGGGGGTCCGTCGTGGAGGATCCACGCCCCGTTGAGCGCGTTGCGCTCCACCCGCCGCTGGTAGGTGCCGCGATCCTGCCACCAAGCGATCCGCTCCGGTTCGCGCTTGGGTAGCTCGGCCTTCATCGGAAACGCCGTCTTTGGCAGATTCAGCGTTTCGCGATAGTTCGATGCTTCGTTAGTCACGTCTGCTTCCCAGAAGCTCGCCGAGAGCGTCGAAGTTGCGCTCGGCCGCGGCGCGCACGATCTCACTCCGTTCGCTCAGCTGCCCCGAGAGAGCTTCGCGCTCGCACACCAGCCGGTCGACGAGATCGTCGATCGCTGCGTCGCTGGGGCGCTCCCGCCCCGGAATCCACAGCGCCGGCAGCGGGTAGTTCAGATCTTCGCAAAATGCCGTCACCTTCGGGTCGTAGGGCACCGCGAGAAATGGAACGGCGTAGCGAGCCGCCAGAACCAGGGAATGCAAACGCATCCCGACTACCACCCGCGCGCCGCGCAGAATCGAGGCCGCCTTTGCCAGCGAGCATTCGGGCAACAACACGGGAGCCGACGCGCACGCGCGGATCACCTCGGTCGAAACGGCCGCGTCGGGCGCGCCTCCCATCGGCAAAAAAGCCGCCCGGATATTGTGCCGTTCGGCTAAGCGGTCGACCGCACGGCCGAGCACCGCGGCGCCGTCGCGGAAGGCCGGAATCTTTCGGACGCTCACGACTGCGTACGCTCCGCTCTCCGGTCCCAAGCCCTCAGCCGAGAGATCCTCGCTGCCCTCAGGCGGATCGTACAAGAAAACCGGATCCGCGGTACGCTCGATCGGCGTACGCGGCAGCAGTGCTTGCAACAGCTTACGCGACGCTTCGTCACGCACCGTTGCACGGTCGACTCCCTGACAAAACCGTCGAACCACCATGCGTCCCCAAAAATCCAGCGGCCCAATCGACTGTGCGAAGATCATCGTCTTGCGTCCAGTCCGAATCGCCTCGCGCAGTATTGCGGCGTAATAGAGCAGGCTGCGCAGACTCGTTCGGCTCTGCAGCAGACCCCCGCCACCGGAGAGCACCACGTCGGCACGCTTGATCGCGCCACGGATGGCACGCCAATCCCAGCGCGCCGTCGCCGTGACGCCGTGCACTGCGGCCGTCGCTTGCGGCGTCGCCGAAAGCACTTCAAGCTGCGTCGAAGGGAATCTTTTGCGAATCTGCTCGACGATCACTTCGAGCAATGCCTCGTCGCCGAGATTTCCAAAACCATAGTAGCCGGAGAGGAGCACGCGCACCTTTACTCTGATGTCGACGGAATGCGGCGATAGATCCAGATTGCCAGCACGCCGACGGTCGCGCCGACGACCAGCCCGTTGATGATCCGGAGTATCGAAATCTCAATCGGCGTATGCAGATGCGAAAACGTGTCGATCACGTCGCCGACCCCGACGCCGATCCCCAGCGCCAAAAGCCAGCCGATCGCGCGGCGATGCGCCGGTAGCAAGGCCGGAAGCAGCATCATAAAAGGGAATCCGATTAAGAACTCTTTGAAACGCGGGCGAACGCTCAGCGCGCTCTCCAACCCGTGGCGGAGCGCCAGCTCGAGCGGCGAGGGTGAGATCTCGCTGTCGTTGCCGCTGCGCACCAGCATCAGCGCGCCCGCGGCGATGATTACGATCCCGGCGATGAGCTGATAGGCCAAGACCGGCGAGAGAAAAACGTCGCGCGGCCGCTCCCCGGAGCCGAAGCGCTTGTCGAAGAGATAGAGTATCAGCGCGATCAACGGAGGAAGTGCGAGCACCAGCCTCACGCCCCGGAAACGCTCGATCTCTTGCATCGCAAGCGGCGAACTCATCACGCCGACGACAACGAGCGCGCCGAGCAGCGCGACACCGGTCGCCACCAGCGTCCAACCAAGGCTGCGCACGATTTGCGTGCCGAAGCGCGCGGCAGGTACCTCCCGCCAAGCCGGGATCAGGCTCAATAGCGCCGCGGTTGCAAAGAGCAAGGCGCCGACGAGCGCGATCGCGGAACGCGCGAACATGTCGTGATGGACCACCAAGCCCGCGAGGTAGAGCATGATCGTAAGGGCATATGCCGCTGCACCCCACCGGTGCCGGTACTGTCCAAAGGCTTCCAGCAGAAAGACGAAGATCGACGGCACCGCCAGCGCCGCAAGCCCAACCAGGATGCGGTTGTTGCCGTGATATTGCGGGATCGGCGTCGCACGCCCCAACCGGAAGCCGGCGGCTCGCAACTGGTCGGCGATCTCTTTGACCATCTCGACGTTGGTTGCTTCGAGTGAAAGGTTCCCGTCTTGATGCGGCCACGGCCGCAAATAGACGACGCGGATGTTGCGTTCACGCACGCCCAGGACGTAACGTGCAACGACTTCGTCGAGCTTCAACTTATCCAGCTCGGTCTTGGCGATCGCTTGCACGCGGACCGTGCGTCCCGGGATTAACCGCGCCAGCGTGTCGTTGCCTTTCTGGACCTGACTCGGGTCGTACGATTCGATCGAACCGAAGTTGAAAAGATGGCGCTTGAACGCATCGGCCGCATCCTCCAGGTGATCGGGGTAACCGACAACCTCGTTGTTCAGGCCGAAAAAGATGATGGTGGAGACCTTCGGGTCGTAGCGGAGGACGTCGTCGAAGAGCGCGCCGATCTGAGGCGCGGCAAAACGCTGGTCGTTCTGAAAGCGTGGAACGATGAGCAGCGCGAGCCGGTGCGCCAGCTCGATCTGGTCGGTGGGTATCCCGAGGGCGACCGCGTTGAAATAATCGATCTGCGTGCGCACCTCAATGAGCCAGGGGCGTGTTGGCCGCCAGATCCGAATGCTGCGGGGCATAAAGTGCAGTGCCAGCTGGGTACGGTAGCGTTGGTAGGTAGACGGGTCGGAGATGAGCAGATAGATTGCGCCCTGGTCGATCCGACGGGTCCGTACCAGCGCGGCCAGAAGGGGATCGCGGACCGGAGAGAGGCGCGCCTGGTTTATCAACGCGCCGCCGGTGATCGCTAGCGCTTTGCCGTCGTGTCCCACGTTCGCGCCGAGTTCTTCGGTCAACGCCAGCGAGGTCAAGCCGGCGCGCCGGAGCGCAATCAAAAAAGCCGCAGGATTATAGTCGAACGAGCGTGCCAGCGCATCGAAATCGGTGAAGTCCATGGCCAGCTCGACGCGCCGCGCTTGCGACTCGACGCGTACGCGGAAGTACGCAACCGCGAGCGAAGCGATCAGCGCAACGATCAAGACGATGGCGGCATAGCGCGTTTTAGGAGAGAAGAAATTCACGAAGCGGCTGTAGTTCGACTAGCGGTACGGTTTTTCTGCTGCCAAGATCCGAACATCACAGAAGGGCTCGCCATAGGCGAGCCCCCCTGCCGTCGCGTATGCG
>JBAVTZ010000006.1:0-3816 GCA_049696515.1 Candidatus Cybelea sp.
AGCTACATCTCACCCGAAGTGGCGTCAATCATCATCAACTACCGCAAGGACCGGTTGGCGATTACGCCGAGCTTCGTCTACCAGGCCGGCGGCTTCTACGGCAGCCCGCTGGACATCAACGGAATCGATCCGCGCACGTGCGCGCTCAACTCGGCGGGCTCGGGCATCACCAAGCTCTCGCCGCGCACCAATCCCTTGCAGTGCAACTACCTCACGGCAACGGCCCCTGGGTTGAGTCAGTTCGGTTACCTCTACATCCCCAATCCGCAGACCGGATCGTTCGCGTTCAGCAACTTCCAGAACCCGAGCGCGATCGGCGGTAACCTCCAGATCTCGTATGACGTGACTCCCAGAATCCGGCTAACGGTGCTGGGCGTCAATCTCTTCCACGCCTGCTTCGGCGGTTCGTCGGAGCCGTGGACCGGAGCGTTCCCACCCAATAACGTGATCTGCGGATACGCTGCCAACGGCGGCACACTCAACAGTTCGCTCTATCCGAGCAACTTCTACAACGGCACCGGGATCAACGATTTCGCTGCCAACCACGCACGCACGCCGGCGAACTTCCAGCAGAGCTACCTACCATCAACGCTCAACAACGGTGCGATCGGGGGCGCTGCGGCACCCATCAACGTCTTCGTCAACGCATCGGTGAAAATCTAGCAACGAGTAGCTAGAAAGTCCCGCGCGACTTCTCGAGGGCGGCTCCCGCGACCGGGGGCCGCCCGCCTTTTAGCGAATCGAACGCTGAAGGTTACTCGATTTTATGAAAAGTGCGCTCCGCCTGATTCCCGGATTGGCCATGCTTGCAATCGCCTTCGGTCCGTGGCCGGGTACCGCGGCAACCACCGAGCCTGCCCCCCAAATCCAGAGCTTCGTCGGTGGGGCCGGCTGGATTAACAGCCCTCCGCTAACGCCGGCGCAGTTGCAAGGGAAAGTCGTTCTGGTCGATTTCTGGGAGTATACTTGCATCAACTGTCTGCGCACGCTTCCCTATCTGCGCGAATGGTATCGCCGCTATCACGGCAAAGGATTCGTGATCGTCGGTGTACACACGCCGGAGTTCGATTTTTCCGGAAAACGAGCTAATATTGCGGCTGCTGCTAAACGCCTGGGCGTGACCTGGCCGATCGTCATCGACGACAAGGCGACCATCTGGAAACGCTACGCCAACTATGTATGGCCGCACGAATATCTCTACGATCAAAATGGCAGGCTGGTGGATAGTGTCGCGGGCGAGGGGGCTTATCCGCAGACCGAAGCGAGAATTCAGACGCTGCTGAAGAACTCCGATCCCCACGCCGACTTCCCGCCGATCATGGCCCTGCTTCCGCAAGACAGTTATGACAAGCCCGGTGCAGTCTGTTATCCGGAAACCGCGGAGCTGCTGATCGGACGCCGGCCGGTCGCCAACGCCTCCGCCGCCAACAACCCCAATCAAGACACGAACTACGCCTACAACGCATCGAATCCGCAGGATGGCGCGATCTACTTGCAGGGCTTCTGGCATCTCACCCCGGAGGCCGCGGTCTCAGGGGAAAGCAACGGCTACCTTACGCTGCGCTATCACGCCATTGCGTTGACGGCCGTGATGAAGCCCGAAGCCGGCGGTTCGATTCGCGTCGAAGTTACCCAGGATGGCCGCCCGGTCGCGAAGAGCGATGCCGGAAAGGATCTGCGCTACGATGCCGACGGCAACTCGTACGTGCTCGTGGACGCGGCGCGCGCATACGATCTCATTATGAACGCTCATTTTGGAGAATATCAGCTCAAACTGTCACCCAAGAGTGACGGCTTGGGAATCTATGATGTTGCGTTCGAGTCTTGTGAAGTTCCGAGCGCCAAATGACGAAGCTCGATCGATGGGTTCTCGCGACGGCAGTGCTGGCCGGAATCGGCGGAGCCGTGCTCATCGACCTCTACCTGTGCGTGACCGACACCTTTATCTTCCGCAATGCGACGCCGCTGCTGGTCATGCAGTGGGACGCCTCTAATGCGCTCGGAGTCGCGGCATACCAGGGTGGCTGGGCGACCGCCGCGCTCGGAACCCTGATGCACTTCGTGGTAAGCATCCTGTGGGCGGCCGTTTTTGTCACCGCGGCGATGCGGTACCGTTGGTTAGCGACCCGGCCGGTTCTATCGGGAGCTTTGCTCGGCATCGTAGCGATGGCCGTGATGCGAGCCGTGATTCATTCGGGCACGCCATAGTCCGCCCATTTCCGTCGTTTGAATACTTCCTGAATCTGGTCGTGGCCCACGTGGTCTTCTTCGGAATTCCGGTGGCGCTCATCGTCGCAGCGAGGCTCGCCAGATTATCGTCTTACGGTCGCGCTGCCTAAGAAATCCAAAGTCTCGGCGATCGCTGCAAGGGTTTCATCAACGTCGCCGGCGGTATGAGCGGTTGAGAGAAACATTACTTCGTTCTGCGAAGGCGGAAGCAAAATCCCCCGATCGAGCATCCCTCGATAGTAGCTTGCGTAGGCAGCTTTATCGGCACTCAGCGCGTCGTCGAAGTTTCGATTCCCTGCGCCGGCGCGGAACTTGAAATCGACGATCGACTCCCGTTGCACTACCGTGTAGGGTAGGGAAAGCCGCCTGAAAATGGCTCGAATGCCTTCGGCGAGCCGCTCGGCAAGCCGCTCCATTGAGTCGTAATATTCGGGGTGTGCTTCGAGCAGATCGAGCACGCGGTGCGCCATCGCCACGCCAAACGGATTTCCGCCGTGCGTGCCGCCGGTAAACGTTACTCCGCTCGGCGCAAGCGTGGTCATTATCTCTTCACGCCCACCGAAAGCGGCGATCGGCACGCCGCCGCCCACGATCTTCCCTAAAGCGGTGAGATCCGGCCTAACGCGAAGGCGCCCTTGCGCGCCCGGCAGACCGAAACGAAGCCAGGTGATGACCTCGTCGAAGATCAAGAGCGCGCCCCAACTCCGAGCTCGCTCGTGTAAACCTTCCAGAAAGCCTTCGGCTGGAGGTACGAAGCCCATGTTTGCCGCGATCGGCTCGACGACGATTGCGGCAAGATCCCGCTCCTGACCCCTTAGCCGTTCGTCAACCGACGCGAGATCGTTGTACCGCGCGACGACGACGTCGCCCCGTACGCCCTCTGGAATTCCACCGCGTGAGGCAGCCGTCGCGCCGGCCGACGCTCCGGCGTCGATCAGCGCAAGATCGAAGTGGCCGTGGTAGTTGCCGGCAAACTTGAGGATCCGCTGACGCTGCGTGAATGCTCGCGCTACGCGGACGGCGCTCATCATCGCTTCGGTGCCCGTCGTAACGAACCGGAGACGCTGCATCGAAGGGAGGTGCGCGCGGATACGCTCGCCGAGGCGGACTTCCTCGGTGTGGGTCATTCCCCAGACGAACCCATGTTTCGCCAGCGAGTCCAGCCCGGTGACCAGTGCCGGATGGGTGTGGCCGAAGAGCAGCGGACCATAGGCCATCACGTAGTCGATGTAGCGGCGTCCCGTCTCGTCGTACGCGTAGGCACCCGCGGCCGAGGCCTGGACGAACATTGGAGAGTCGACGCTATGCGCCGAACGTACCGGCGAGTCACAGCCGCCGGCGAGCACGGCCAGCGCACGTTCGACCGAGCTAGGAGGGCATTCCGAAGCGTGCATGGATTTGGAGGTTTGCATACGATTGCGCGCTTCGCAGGTTAAACGAGGAAGCCATGCCCCTTATCGAGATCACTCCTCAGACGAACATTAAAGAGCTGGTCGCCCAGCTTCCGATTGCAGCCGAGGTAATGCAAGCCTTTGGATTGGGCTGCAGCGGCTGCAGCGTGAGCAAGTACGAGACGATCGAACAGGG
>JBAVTZ010000007.1:0-1573 GCA_049696515.1 Candidatus Cybelea sp.
GTTGCAGGTCGCGACCGCGATTCCGGCGACAGGTTGGGCTATGAAACCCTTGCTATTTTGGCTAGTCGTGGCGCTCGTCTCGGTGGCTCCGGTCGCGACCGCCGCTTCGCCGTCCCAACCCGCACAAACCGCCGCCGGCATACCACTCGACGCGCCCTGGAAAGTACGCATATACCAGATCGCCAAGTCGAAGTTTGTGCATCCGGCCTGGGGCTGGCAACATTCCGAGCGCAACTACCTGCTCGGCCTCGACCTTGCTCGAGGGGACAACTTGACCGTGGATACGGACGTGCTCTTCGCGGCGGCATTCTTGCACGACATGGCCGCATTTATGCCGTGCCCGGATACCCACCTCGAGCACGGCGACTGCGCCGCCCTTCAGAGTCCGGCGATTCTTCGCGACGCCGGCTTTCCGGTTGCAAAGATTCCTGCGGTGCAAGCTGCGGAGCGCGGCCATATGTACTATTCGGATGCGGGTTCCGACCCTGCCGCCATCGTGTTGCACGACGCTGACTCACTGGACTTTCTCGGGGCTATCGGCGCTGCGCGCATGTTGTCGCTGACGGGCGACAAGGCGGCCTCATTCGCTCCGGCGGTGCGCACGCTGCGAAAGTTTCTTCTAGAGATTCCACCGCGGTTGATCACCCGGACGGCGCGGCGGCTGGGCGATCAACGAGCGGCCGAGCTGCGCGCCTTTCTCGACGCTCTCGACACGGAGACGCGTAAGGGCGCCGCAATGTGATCTAACCGGTCCCATGCTCGTCAAAGCCTGAGCGAAAACTACCTACACAAGTGGCCATGCGATCGTGTGAGGATGCCTCCGAGAGGGGCCCGAACGATGCTAGCGATGGAGGACCGCGGTCGAGTACCTGGCTCGTCGGACTTCGGGATGCTCCTGCGGCGTTACCGAATCGCCGCAGGGCTATCGCAAGAGGCACTCGCGGAGCGTGCGCGGATGAGCATCCAAGGAATCAGCGCACTCGAGCGCGGTTATCGACGCTCGCCGCAGCGCGAAACGCTCGTGCTCTTAGTGAGTGCGCTGGCCCTCCGCGATGAGCAACGCCGCGAGTTCGAGACCGCCGCGACGCGTGTGGGCGTCGTGAGACGCGGATCCTCGATTGCGGTCGGCCCCTGGTCCGGTCCAGCGGCCCCAACGCTGCCGGTCGCGCTGACCAGTTTCGTTGGCCGAGATATCGAGCTTGAAGAGATCGCCGCGCTCGTGCGCGGTCATAGAATGGTGACGCTCACGGGGGCCGGCGGCGTCGGAAAGACTCAAACCGCGTTGCACGTTGCTGTCACGCGAGGTGCTGGCACCGATGGTGCGGTCTGCTTCGCCGGACTCGCGTCGATCGAGAGCCCTTCTCTGATAGTTGTGGCAATTTCATCGGCGCTGGGTCTTCAAGAGGTTCCCAATCACCCGCTGCTCGAGACACTGCTTGCGCATCTCAAGAACAAAGCGCTGATACTGATCCTCGACAATTGCGAGCACGTTATTAGGGAGGCCGCGATCGTTGCCGAAGCACTGTTGAGCGGCTGCCCGCGCGTGCAAATCCTTGCTACTAGCCGCGAACCG
>JBAVTZ010000008.1:0-4212 GCA_049696515.1 Candidatus Cybelea sp.
AGTACAATGCAGAGCGGCCGCATCAAGGCCGCTGGTGCTATGGGAAGACGCCGATGCAGACGTTCTTCGATAGCCTCGAGCTAGCCAAGGAAAAGTTGTTTGCGGCCTGAATCAGCCGCAGTGAAACTATCTGACACTCTTCGCCGCGATCATGCGCCGACTGTCAGACGAAGTCTCGGCTTATACACCGTTGTTCCAGTGTCCCAACCGTTACGCGCGAACTTTTAGACGAATGCTCCTTAGCGAGTACGCAAAGGCTCAAAGCGCAGAGAAAAATCCTAGATTATATTCCGTCGAATACCTCGCGGAAATCCTTCCCATCCGACCCTCCATACCGCCCAAGCTGCTGAATCCTTACGTTCCCCGAATATCCATTCGTCGTTGCGTACTGGTAGACACCGGGAATGGGCATATCGAGGCCGGGACCGCTCGCGATTATCGTTCCGTTAATCTTAGAGGCGCCTGACCTAATAATGAAGCCCTCCGAGAAACCCCAAGACACACTGCTTGTATTGATTGCCAGAATGCAATGAGCGGTAAACGTTCCGGGATATGGCCCCTCCGCGCTACCTCGTGCGAGAAAGACGAAGACCGGGCCAGGGAATTCGCCGCCCCCGCTAGGGTGTATCCGTCGAGCCCTGAGGCGTTCCACTTTGCCGCGACCCGAGTTAAGGCGATCAGAACCGAAGATGCTCGGCGACGCGGGCCGATCTAGAATGTCTGTGTTGCCCAGCGGCGTCTGCGTCGTAGGATTTGGGGACTGTGCTGCCCCGCCACAGCCCGCTAGGATTGCAGCGGCAGCGCAACCGCTTAAAGCGTAAGGGAAGCGTAGGATTATTTTCATACAAGTGCTCCTTTGAAAGTGCCCAAAGGGCCTGTCTTCTTCACTGACCGTAGCACCGAACATCGACCGCCGTAACACACAACTACTCACACAACTTGGCGATGCTGAGCTTCTGCCGCGTCGCGGCCTCAGATCAGCCGAAGCCGATACCATAACGCTAGCGTCCCTGGCCTTACATAGGCCTTACCGATGAACCCGACGCCGACAGTGAGAGCGTCCTTTCGATCGACCCTTGTGCATTCGAGCTAACCGACATCGCGGTGCTCACGATACCGTTCGATCTCCGCGGGGGCCACAGGCAGCCCGCATTTCTATCCCACGGGATTACTGCCCAAGGAGTTCAACCAGCGTGACCTGCCCTACGAGCATCATTCAAGGAGCCAGGGCCACAGCGAGCACACCGCGAGGCAAGGGCTCCATAGTGCAAGGCTACAATGTGTAACGCTGATCGGCGCCGGTCTGCGCAGCTGCGAGGCGTCTAGGCTGCTAACACCCTAACGCGATGCGGCCTCGCGAGCGCGGGGCGTGCGCTAAGGCGTCAATGCGAAGACGGTTCCGCAACCGAAGGGATACGCGCTAGTGCCGCAGGAAGCCGAGCCGCCGGAGCCCGTCGTGCCGTATAGCGTGTTCCTTACATCGATCAAGCCGGCGCCGGGCTCCGCGCCGTCCGGGGAATCGCTGAAGGTGTGCAGCACTGTCAGCGAGCCGCCCAGGGTGACGCTGAAGAGCGTGCCATCATTCGATGCGCCGCCTCCGCCTGCCGTGCCGTACAGCGTACCATTGACATCGATTAGGTCCCCGTTTGGCTGCGCGCCGTCCGCACGGCCGGTGAATGCGTAAAGAACCTTCTCTTTACCGCCCGTCGTTATGCTGTAGATGGTTCCGCAACCGTAGAACCGGTTCGACTCGGTTACGCAATTCCGGTGCCCTCCGCCCCAGGCCGTCGCTCCGTAAAAGATGCCATTCACATCGATCAAACCGCCTTGCGGGTGAACCCCGTCGGCGGCTCCTTTGAAACGATATAAGACCTTCTCGACCCCTTTTGTCGTCAGACTGTAAACCGTTCCGCAGCTGCCGGAATAGGGGTAGTGAGAAGAACATCCTGAACCGCCGTCAGCCGTCGCGCCGTACAACGTACCATCCACATCGAGCAAGCGCCCAGATGGATGCGATCCGTCGGAACCGCCGTTGAATCGGTATACCGTGCTGAATGCGCCGGCCGTGGTTATGCTGAAAACCGTTCCGGTCGATCCAGGCTCCTTCACGGGCAGGCCGCCGTTGTACGTCGTACCGTACAAGAGCCCGTGCACGTCGATCAACTCAGCGGCGGGGTTCGCTCCGTATTTGCGTAATACGCGCTTGAAGTTATGGAGCACCGTCACGGATCCAGCCGTGGTCATGCTGTACACGTTGCCGTCCTCGCAGCAGCTACCTAGAAATGTCGTGCCGTACAACGTCCCTTTCACATCGATCAATCCGGAGTGTGGATGGGCTCCATCGCCCGCAGTAAACGCATTCAGCACTTTCTCTCTGCCGCCCGTGGTGACGCTAAAAACCGTTCCACAGCCGAAATAGTAGCCTGTGCCCACGGTGCAGTCGTATACGCCGCCTGAACTCGTCGTGCCGTACAGGGTGCCGCCGTCGTCGATTAGTGCCGCGATTGGAGAGTTTCCATCGGGAGGTGCGCCAAAGCTATACACAACTCTGTAGTTCGTGCTGCTGCTGGGAGACGCGAGCACCGAAACTGGCGACATCGCACTCGGCGCACCGATCGGTGACTGCGATCCTCCGCAGCCCGAGAGCAACGCGGCGGCGACGCCGACGTTAACCGAGTAGAGTCCCAAAGTTCTCATTTAACACCTCCCGGCACGTTAAGCGTGTGAACCACTGCAATCGTTCGCCGCGATCGTACGTTGCCCCAGCCAAGCGAGCATTACGACTTCATATCTCGCGCAACGCCTTCCAATGCCGCTTATGCGGGACAACTAGGCCGGAGCGCATTTTCGACCCATGCGAGATCGTTGCGCCCATTGCCTCGGCGATGACGCGCACGGGTAGCCGCCTCAGTTTGAGCAGAATGTCGCGCCGGAAATCCAGGCCATCGAGCGACCCATCATCGCGACGACGCTGAACCTCGCACGTGGTCGTGGGATCGTGCCCAGCGGCCCGCATGGCCGCGAGCTTAGCTGGCTCTGCGGCTTGAAAGCTCGAAGCCGTGGATTGCTGAACGTCGGCGCGTCGACCCGGAGCGTTCCGAGCTAAGGCATTGCTCACAGAACAGGCGCTTGCGCACTGCGATCTTGGCACCACAGCTACGGCATTGGTGACGGGCACCGATCGCAACGTCTTGGGCCGATCGGCGCAGTGACTCCAAGCCCGTGCCTTGCTAGGCTCGCCACGTGCTGGTTCGTATACTCTACAATATCATATTGCCGTTCAGCATTATGGCGTTCATGAATGATTTCGTATAGCCGGCATGCTTTACTCTCGTCACCAATCTGAGTACCAGCTTTGCAATAAAGCCCTAACCTTAGGGCCTCGGAGGCTTGTGCTATGTTTCGACGCTTCCCCTTGGTGGCGGCGCTGTTTTCCTTTGTCGCCCTGATCCCGGGCCCTGGGCTAAGCGAGATTCGCGAACGGCCCTCGGGCTACGGTGTCAACTCAAAAACGGTTCCACATCCCTCGCCTCGGCAGCCATTATTGCCGCCGCGCGACGTGGTTCCGTAGAGCGTGCCGTTCACACCAATCAAGTCGGCGAGTGGGTCCGCTCCGTCGTCTGTGCCGCTGAAACGGTGCAACACCGACTCCGAACCGGTGGTGGTTATTTGGAAGACCGTGCCGCAACCCTTGCCGTATTCGGATTGGCAATTGCCACCACCGCCGTACTCCGTCGTCCCGTAGAGAACGCCGTTCACATTCGCCAAGTCCGCGATGGGGAGAGCGCCATCGGATCCACCCTTGAAGACGTGCAGCACTTTCTCTTTGCCGGAGACGCTGAAGCTGAAGATCGTTCCGCACCCGCCTTTACAATGCGGATTGCTGCCGTACGTGATGGGATCGGGCCCAGACGTCGTGCCGTACAGCGTGCCGTTGGCGTCGGTCAATCCAGTGAACGGGTACTCACCGTCGGAGCCGCCGGCAAAGCTGTAGATCACCTTCTCTTTGCCGGTCGTCGTGATGCTGAAAACGGTTCCTTTTCCGGATGTGCCGCCCGAGTACGTGGTGCTGTAGAGTAGCCCGCCTACGGCGACCGGGCTGCCGTTCGGGTAGAGTCCGTCGTTCTTACCAAAGCGGAAGAGCACTTTCTCTTTTCCCGCGAGGCTGACGCTGTAAAAAGTTCCGCAACAGTTGTATAAACTCTTGTAGAG
>JBAVTZ010000009.1:0-30224 GCA_049696515.1 Candidatus Cybelea sp.
GCTTGGCGACGCTGCGTCAAAGCGGCACCCACCGATTTCTATTGCGTTCGAGTGCCGTGATTCGCTCGATCGCCACCGCCCAGCCCGCCTTCGCGCCCTTTGCGGTTTCACCGCATCGCTGGCTCGAAGTCCCGCTCGACGCGCCTTGCGATGCGCAATGCGACGACGATATCGTGGGCAACCAGCTAACCGTTCGCGCGCTGGCCGTTCCCGGCACAACTCCCGGGTATGATGGTCGCCGCGAGCTTTCCGGCGCGGTTATCGCTTACGAGATCGGTGAGCGTGGGCAAGAGCAGCGGCTTCTTTTCGCGCCGGTTTTCAGTCACATCGACGAAAAGCTCCGCGGTGCGATCGCCGGCGCGCGGATCGCCTTTTTAGACGGAACGTTCTTCAGCGATGATGAGCTTGTCGCGCAGGAGCTCATGCCCAAACGGGCGCGGGCGCTTGGACACCAACCGGTTGGCGCCCCTGACGGTACCCTCGCGCAACTTCGCGGCATACCGACGCGGATCGTCTTCACCCATCTCAACAATTCCAATCCGATGCTCGACCCTGCGTCGCCCGCTTTCGCGCGCGTCCGCGAGCACGGCGCCGAGGTCGCCTACGACGGGATGGAGTTGACGTGCTAACCCGGGAAGGCGGGGCCGGGATTCGAACATTCCGGTTATGATCGCCCTTGCCGGCCGACTGCTTGCCACGCTCTTGATGACCGCGGTTGTGCCGGCATGGCCCCAGTTCCGGATCGGTCCGCAGAACAACGCCGTGGTTGATGGCACGCTCCAGACCTCCTGGCGAATTGAAACCGGCAGCCAGATTTCGGCAAGCCCCACGGTCGATGACGGCAAGCTGTACCTTGGAAATAACAACGGTACGCTCTTCGCGATCGACGTGCGAAATGGACAAGTACTCTGGAAAAGCCACGTCCCCAACCCGCTGATGAGCGCGCCGCTCATCTACGGCGATTTGGTCATCGTCGGTGAGGGAGACCCGACGAGCAGAACCTCCTCGCCATCCGAGCCGGTGATGGTCGGTCAAGGCCCCAGCGCGTTGATTGCCTTCGATCGTGCGAGCGGTAACATACGCTGGCAGACGATGTTAAAGGGATCGGCTATGCCGACGCCGGCGATCATCAACGGTATTCTCGTGAATCACGACGGCGCCGGTTGGGTCAACGGCTTAGATCCTGCGACCGGCGACGTGCGGTACGCGCACTCGATAGGCTCGATGGCCTCGATGTCGGCAATCCTTCCAGTTGGTGACGGCGATTTCATTACCGCCGGTGTCGGCAGCAACGCCGCATGGCGCATGCACGCCGACGGGGGATCGATTGTTTGGCGCAGTCCGTTCTCCAAAGGCGCCTCAGGAATTGGAGACTGTCCCCCGGTGAGCGATGGAACGCGCGTCTTTTGCGACTACGTTTCTCCCGTGCTCCCCGATACCTCAACGGTAATCGGCAACCTAACGGTCGAGCGGGTCTACGCGCTGGATACAATAACCGGCGCATCGGTCTGGGACGTAGCGCTCGAAAGCGGCTTTCTTCCAATACGCAATGAGGCGGCAATCCCATTGCTCGCGGACGGACGGCTCTACCTTGGGAGCGCGATCGCACCCTGGATGCACGCGCTCGATGCGGCGAGCGGAATGCTCTTGTGGGAGACGCCGACACGCGGCGCCGTTAAGGGCGGCATCGTCGAGGTCGGCGGCGTCGTCTACTTTGGCGACATGGGCGGCTTCCTCTGGGCCCTCGACGCGAAGACCGGCCGGGTTCTCGGCGACCGTTTCATGGACACTGCCTTCAACGTGGGGTCGCCCATCGTCGTCGGCAAAACGCTCATCATCGGCAGCGACTCGGGCGCCGTCATTGCACTGCCGTTGCAACAGATTCGTAGCAGCCACGATCGTTAGCCGCTCGAAAGCGAGGTACTTTGTTGAGACGACTTTTGGCCATCGTATTGACCTTGAGTTTTGCCGGTACGCTCGTCGGCGCGGTACCCGCGCAAACGATTAGCGAGGACGACTATCAGCGGCTCGTCGACGTGCATTCGCCGGCGATCTCACCCGACGGGAAGCATGCCGGCGTGGTCGTGAGCCGCATCCTCTGGAACGACGACCGGCGGACAAGCGATTTGGTCCTGGTCGATCTCGCAAACCAGACGCAGCAGACGCTGGTTCACGATCGCAAGGGTCTCTCAGACCCGGCGTTCTCACCTGACGGCACGCAGCTCGCTTTCCTCGCCGACGAAGGTACGGGCGACAACGCGCACTCAGAGATCTACGTCATGCGGTTAGATGGCGGAACGGCACAGGCGGTGACCCACATCAAGGCCGGCGTGGACCAGTTCGCCTGGCGACCCGACAGCCGCGCCTTGGCCTATGCCGCGTCCGACGCTGACCCTGTCCGCCAAGGTGCGGAGCGCTTTCGCGACAGCTTCATCTTCACAACCGAGCCGATCGTCGCGCGCAAGTATCCGCAACCGTCGCACCTCTTCATGCTCTCGCTCGACGATGGCAAGACAGCGCAACTAACTTCCGGCCCCCAAAGCGTCGCGACCGGTGAGGCCGAGTCGAAGCTGTCGTGGTCGCCCGACGGCAAAACAATCGCATTTACCCTGGTGCCGAACGCGATTCTCAACGATCAAAGTTATTCGCGCATCGCACTGCTCGACGTCGCTACCAAGAGCGTGCGCCCCCTAACCGGGCGCTCCTCGTGGGAATCCGATCCAATGTTTTCCCCGGACGGCACCCACATCGCGTACACCTGTAGCATCGGCGATCCGCAGATCAATCTTGCCGAGGTTTGCGTGACCACGCCAAGCGGCGGGGTGGGGACTCCCGTTTCGGCCGCGATCGACCGGCCGGTCCAGGACGCCGCATGGGCGCACGATTCCCAGAGCGTGCTCCTCGCGGTTCCCAATCGGGGCTATCTTGCGCTTTATCGTGCGCCACTTGCCGGCGCGCCCGCTCCCATAAATCTCGGCGGGCTCAATATATCCTCGCCACTGGCGGGTACGGTCGGTCCTGACGGTGAGGTCGTCTTCACCGGAAGCTCGACTAAACAACCCGCCGAGCTGTTCGCGCACGCCGCCGGCGGAGCGACGACGAAGCTCACGGACTTCAACGCGGCGATTGCCCAGCTCGATCTAGCGAGTGCCCAGCGCATCACCTTCCCAACCTCGGCCGGCACACAAGGCGATGGCGTGCTTTACCTTCCGCCCGGCTTCACGCCGGACCGAAAATATCCGATGGTCGTCTTCATTCACGGCGGTCCAACCTCGTCGTCGACGCTTTCGTTCAGCTTCTGGGCGCAGGTAATGGCCGCGCGCGGATGGCTAGTGCTGCAGCCGAACTATCGGGGCAGCGACGACCTCGGACTCAAATATCAGCGAGCAGTGCTCTACGATCCTGAAGACGGGCCCGGCAAAGACATCGTGGCCGCGATCCAAGCTGTGAGCGCGCGAGGCATCGTCGACGAGTCGAGGATCGCAGTGTCGGGGTGGTCGTACGGCGGCATCATGACGGCGTGGATGATCTCCAAGTACCATATCTGGCGAGCCGCCGTTTCCGGCGCGTCGGTCGACGATTGGGTCGCCGACTACGGCACCGCCGACGACAGCCTCGCCGACGAGGATCTCTTTCACGGCTCGCCATTTGTCGGGGCGAACGCCGTCGAGTGGCGACGAGCCTCCGCGATCTCTTACGTCAACGACGTGACGACACCGGTGCTCATTCTTTCGGACGTCGGCGACAATCGCGACTCGTTCGCCACCTCATCCATGTATTGGCGCGCGCTGCACGACAATCACAAGGATGCGACCCTGCGTGTTTGGCCCGTGGATGGCCATTTCCCAAGTGACCCGGTGCGTACGCTGGACGTCTATCACTACTGGATCGATTTCATCGCCCAACACTTCACCTAGCCGCGCGCTGTCATCCTGAACGAAGTCGAAGGATGACCATCCCTGTCATCCTGAGCGGAGTCGAAGGGCGAACATTCCTCGACGACAATGCTTAGAACAGGTTCCAGAGGTACTGGTTGTAGACTTCGTGGTGGTACTGCACCTCTTGCGCTTTGACGAAGGAGCCGAGAAGGCGTGGACAGCGATCGGCGCTGGCTTGTTTGAGATCGGCGTAGCGCTCTTTAACGTCATCGCCAAGAAGTTTGCTGGTCCATTCCGAGGCGCGGAATGCGGAGAGCGCGTCGTAAATGTTGTCGGGCAGGTAGCGGTTGGCCTGGCGCAAGTTCTTCAGGTTGCTGGTCGTGCCTTCGAGGCCCGTCTTGAAGACCGCAAGCATCACCATGTATGGGTTCGCATCGGGGGCGACCGAGCGGACCTCGGTGCGCATGCTGCGCTCGTTGCCGATTGGAATGCGAACCATCGAACCTCGATCGACCGCCGAAGCCTTGATCTGGTTGGGCGCTTCGAAGTGCGGATCGAGGCGCCGATATGAATTGACGCTGGAGTTGAGCATCAAACAGAGATCGTTCCCATGTGTGAGGATACGGTCGACAAACTTCCAGCCAAAGGAGCTGAGCTGTTCTTGACCTTTTGCATCCCAAAAGAGGTTTTTACCGTTCTTGCTCACGGAGACGTTGGTATGCATGCCGCTGCCGTTGACTCCAACTACAGGCTTGGGTAAGAAGCTGGCGGTCATGCCCAATTTGGTCGCCACCTGGCGGCAGATCAGCTTGTAAAGCTGAATTAAATCCGCAGCCGCAACGACGTCGCCATAGTTGTAGTTGATCTCGAACTGCGAGGGGGCAACCTCGGGGTGGTCCTTTTCGTTCTGGAAACCCATGGCGCGCTGCACCTCGGCGACCGTATCGATGAAGTTGCGCAGCGGATCTCCGGGAAGCGAGTGATAGTAACCACCGGTGTTTACGTATTCGAATTGACCGGTTTCGTGGTAGCGGCGTTCGGCGTCGAGTCCCTTGAAGAGAAAGCCCTCGATCTCGTTGGCCGCGTTGAGGGCGTAGCCTTCTTTGGTGTAGCATTCGTTGGCGAACTTCTTGAGCGCGCCGCGAATGTCGCCCGCGAATGGCTTGCCGTCGCGATCGAGCACGTCGCCAAAAACCAATAGCTTGCCTGGGCCAAAGATATCGGCTGGTCCCCAATAAAAGGCGCTCCAATCCAACGATAGGCGCAAATCGCTCTCACGTTGCGGGGTAAAGCCGCGAATCGAGGAACCGTCGAAGGTGAGGTTGTCGTGGGCGCGCAGCAAGAACTTCTTATCGTAGTCCAGCATGTGCAGACGCCCTTCGAGATCGCTGAACAGGACCGTGAGTGCCTTGATCCGCGGCTCGTCGGACAAGTAGCGTAATCGCTGCTCCTGGAGCGCGTGAAGCGGTACCCGCTCCTGGCGGTGTTGTTTCGCTCGCAGGTTGAGCTCCTCGAGTTCCGTGTACGGGAGCATCAGAAAATCGCGCAAATCGGCGCCGGTAGGCATGTCCGTCGAATTCATGCCTTGACGCTTACACAACTGCGGGCACCCGCCTTTGTCCATGTGGTAAAACGTTTGGACAGGCCCCGTCCCATCTTAACTAGGACCGAGCGCTTGTGTCAGACGCGTGCCGTCGGGAGTGCCGAGCCCCGTGCACGGATCCCAACCGGCGCCCGCATCGTACGCGCCATTGCTTCCGCTGGTGATGTCGTGCAGCGGCCCGGGGTTTTTGGGATAGCCCGGCAGCGCGTAAAGATGGGAATTGAGAAAACCGAGGTGTCGTCCGAGTTGCTGGTTCATCAGCGCGATCAGCGCCGCCCACAGCGGGGCGGCCGCGCTCGTCCCGCCGGCGACGATGTTCTGCCCGTCAACGCGAATTTGGTATCCGCTATCCGGATCGGCATCAGCTGATACGTCGGGAACGCCCCTTCCACCCGATGAACCTGCCGGCGGCGAGGGCACCTTCGCGGTCGATTGCCACGATGGGCGGGCGAAGACGTCGCTGACCCCGCCGCCCGAATCGCTCCACGCCGTCTCCGACGCGATTGCTTTACCGGAAACCGTCATCGTGGTGCCGCCGCAGCCTAGCGCGTACGGGCTCGAGGCAGGAAAGTCGACATGCGAGGCGCCGTCGTTCACGCCATCGCTCGAGCCGCCGTCACCCGAAGCAACACAAACCGAAACGGCGATAGCCGAGGCGGCCTCGATAGCTTGATTGAGCGCGTTCATCGCCTGCTGCGTCCAGCTCGATTCAGGGCCGCCCCAACTTATCGAAATGACGGATGGGTTGTGCGTTTGGTCGTGGACCGCCGTCGTTACCGCGTCGAGAAAACCCTGATCGGTATTCGGCGCAAAGTACATGACGATGCTCGCTGCCGGCGCGATTGCGCCGGCGATTTCGGCGTCAAGCATGACCTCGACGTCAGCATTCGAGTCTTGGCCGGGCGTGCTGCTTGCGCCGTCGACCGAAACGACGGTAACGGTTTGCGCTTTAATGCCAAGCGCCCCAAGATAGGCGGTGAAGTCGGCTTGGCTGAAACCGCCGCCCAGCTCGACAATACCGATGCATTCACCGGTTCCGTTGGCGCCGGTTGGAAAATCGTAAAGCTGCGCGATTTTCGGCGGCGTGAATGAAGCGGCCGGCTCCGCCGCAATGCGGACGAGCGCCGTCGCCTGCGGCCGGTTGTCCAAACCCAGCACCGCTTCGACGATGCCGCTCAGGTCGGACGGCAGGCTGACGGATCCCTCGCGGCCGCGATAGTGGATGCCGCCGGCTTGGCACTGCTTCAGTCCGACCCCAAAGGCCTCGTTCATCTGCCCAACCATACCCCGAAGGATCACGCTGCGCCGGGCGGCACTGCTTTCGACCACGCTAAGCCCATGCGCGCGAGCGAAGGCTTCGATTTTCCCTATATCGGCGCCATCGGCACCGTACGAATCGGCCAAGGCTTGGCGCGACATCGCACCCGGCGGGGGCGCCTCGGTACGCTTCGAGCGGAGGAACAACGTTACCGACGTGACCTCGCTGGGATCCGCGTCACCGAGCACCTGCGTTCCCGGCAACTCGTTGCGATGGCTGCCCGGAACGACCCATCGATCTGTCATCTATCCTCCAACGCTTTTGCGACTCAGAGCGTCTACTATAATATGGCCCAACGATTAAGGAGCCCTAGGCGGCGTTGAAGATCGAATCCGACACGATCGAGCGGGCCCGGTTCGGCGGTCTTGCCCTCGAGCGCTTGATTGCCGCCATCTGGCCGGAAGCCTATCGTGTGGCGCTGAGCATTCTGCGGGACCGCGGCATGGCCGAAGACGTCGCGCAAGAAGCCTGCGCGGCCATCGCTCGCTCCTTACCGGCGCTCAAAGACTTAGGCGCCTTTCACGCGTGGAGCTACAAGATAGTCGTCAATCACGCACTTGCCGCGGTACGCCGTCGCCGACACACGTAGAGTCTCGACGCGCTCGCCAGCCAAGAGTCTCACTTCGACGCTGGTGACGCGGTTGATCTCTATGCGGCCCTCGCCTCGCTCTCGGCGGTTCAGCGCGCAGCGGTCCTGTTGCATTATTACGCAGGGCTCAACAGCCTCGAAATCGCTGCGGCGACAGGGTTGCCGCCCTCGAGCATTCGCTTTCACCTGATGCTGGCGCGGCGAGCGCTGCGTAAAGCGCTCGCGGTAGCCGAAGGGCACGCCGTTCGACCTTCCGACGAGGTACTCTCCGATGTTCACTGACGCGCGAATAACCGCCGCGTTCGAAAAGATGGTCGACGAAATCGACGCGCCGCCGTTTCCCATGACGGAAATTTGGCAACGGGTCGCCCAGCCGCAAGCGTCGCCGCGACGCGCAACGCGTTTCTACTATTTCGCCGCCGCAATGGCGGCGGTACTAACGCTGGCGTTGGTGCTTCCCTCGGTCGCCCCCGGATTTAGCCAAACGGTCGAAGAGCAAATCGAAGCCATCCTGCGCTGGAAGCCGCCGCCGCCGGCACCTAAATCGGTGTGGTCGGCGATGCGCCCGCACGCCGCAACGCTGGCTCAGGCCCAGTCGCGCGTAACTTTTAGAATCGTGCCGCCCGCGGGACTGCCTTCCGACGTACTCTCCGAAGATATCCAGACGGCGCCGTCGGGAGTCTATTCAACCCAAACCCATTCTTGGGGTGTAGGGAATACCAACGTTACCTTCGGCTATCGGCGCGCGGACGGCCGTATCTTCAGGCTAATGGCCGGCAGATTTGGCGCGGACGATTTGCCGCCGTCCAGATACATCTTTGAAGACATGGATCGCAAACGCGGCGGACGCGAGTGGATCGTACGACGCGACGTCTTTACCTGGCGCAACGGCGATCAGGTAATGAGCGCGGTCGCCGGCGAAGGAATTACCCCCGCGGAGATTGCGGCGATTCGAACCGCAATGCGTGGCGTCGTCATGCCCGGCGTTTGGCCAGGTCGCCCGAAAGGGAGAACCATCCGGCAGATTCGCATCCCGGGACCGCCGTAGGCCACCTTACCAGGCAGCAACGTAGGAGAGCACCGCCGTATACGCTAGCTCAAACACGGCTTCGTCGATCGGCTTTGCCGCATCGTTCACAGTGGCGGAGAAACAAATCTGGGTGCCGCGCTTCGTGGTCACCATCGTAGTGAGATTGAGAACCCCGATATCCGATCCCCCTTTGTACGCGACCCGTCTAAAGGCAGCAGGATCGGCAACCCCGGGATTGATCGACATCAATGGGAGGTCCGCAACGCCGCGCATCAAGTCGCAGAGCCGGCGTACGCTGAAGAACCATTCGACTCCAAGCTCCGGCGACGTTAGAAACTCGTCGATCGCAGGAAGAGGCAAGGCGTCGACTCGCTTCAAAACGGCCACTCGAGCCGCCGGCGTGTTGGCGGCAAGATAAGCCGCGCGCATCCCGGGATTCGGGCTAGATTTCAAAATGACCATCTCCCGGGTGGTGAGGAACGGAATGTTGCGATCCGCGTAGGGCTTGAGCCCATCCGCGCCGACGATCCGGATCAGCGCGTCGGCGGCGGTGTTATCGCTGATCGAGATCATCTCGGTCGCATAGCTCGCCAGCGTGATCGGAGTTCCATCGGGCCAAGTCTGCAGAACCCCGGAGGGGAAGCTCTTCCACTGCGATCGCAGCAGCACGACATCGCTCCAATGCCGAACGCGGGCGGTCACCTGGTCGGCGAGCGCATTGAGAACCGCAAGTTTGAATGCCGAGCCTACGGCAAGCGAGGCCGAGGCGTTGAGGGCGGCCCGTTCGGAGCGGCCATCAACGACGATGACGTACGAGAGCGTTCCTCTCGCCGGCTGGAGTCGGCGGAGCGCATCCTCAAGGGAACTTGTCGTTGCGGCGCGTGGCTTGAAGAGCAACGAGTCGATTTTGTTCTCGCTGTCGAGATGAATCTGAACGTTGACGGCTCCCTTAGCGAAATGCGCGACGAAGTTCGGAGCCGCATACTCTAGGTTTCGATATGCACCGAAGGCTGCCGCTATCTGCGCGATGGCGTCGTCTACTTGGCTCGCCGGAAGCTGCGCGAGTATTGAAGCACTGAACCACGCGGGGTCGGCATGACCGGTGCGCAGCATGGCGTCAATTCGGCTGCGCTCGAGGGCGGCTCGGGACGGCAAAGGGGAGGGACTTACGGATGGACCAGGACTCGGCGGCGTACCGCCGGAGGTGAAGAACGGCGTCGTCCCCAGCAGCGTAAATCCCAGCGCCAGCGCTAGGAGGATCGGTAATCGGTGAATTACGCTAGAAGGGGATTTCGTCTTCGAGCTCATCCCCCAGGCTGTCGCTCGCACGCGCAGGCGTCGAAGCAGGAACCGCGCTGCGGCCGCCGTTTAATCCGCCGTGGTCACCCGAGTCGCCGTCTTCGCGACGCGAAGAGAGCATCTGCATCCCGGAGATCACAACCTCGGTGGCTTGCCGGCGAATCGGCTGACCGCTCTCGTCGCGCAGCTTAGCGTCGTCGTACGAGCGAATCGAGAGCCGCCCCTCGACCAACACCGGGCTACCCTTCTTGAGGTAGGTATTGCAGGTCTCGGCGAGGCGCTCCCAGGCGACGATGTCCACGTACATCGTCTCTTCAGGCTTGGCATCGCGCTTGTTTGGATTCACCGCGATCCGAAATTTGGTGACCGCCGAACCCGAGGTCACGTAACGTATCTCAGGATCGCGGGTGAGGTTCCCAACCAGAATCACTTTGTTGAACGAAGCCGCCATACCGTACTCTCTTTCGCCGACGAATGCACTCTGCGCACGAGATTATCGTCCCAGAGTGTCAGCAGTGTGGCATAGATATTACCAAAAACTCGCTCGCTTTAGGGCTGGGGCTGGAACTGGGGCGGAGCTGCCGCCGCTAGCGCCGCCATGTGCGTCAGCATCTTCGCGTCTAGGCGCACGATCAGCGCCCGCAAAACGTCTTCATGCAGCTTCAACAGACGGTCCAGTTCTTTTGACACGCCGGCCTCGCTCTTGAACTGCATCACGACATAGTTGCCTTCGCGGGCTTCCTTGATTTCATAGGCGAGGCGCTTCTTGCCCAAACGCTCCACGCCCACCACCGCCCCGCCTTGATTTTTGACGATCTCCGCAATAGCGTTGGCGCGCTCTTCGATTTCGCTCTCCTCGAGCGAGGGTCGCAGAATATAGGTTACCTCGTAGTCAGTCATTCGTCTCCCCGAACTATGGACGCCCGCGCAGGCGGGCGGCCCACTCAAAGTTTGGTGGGCAGCAGGTCAGCCTTATTTCGGGTCGGAGGCCGAATTCCCCATCACGGCACGGCGACGGCTTCGGCTTCGCTCAAGCTACCCAGCATCAAGTGCTGCACGAGCCGACGCTTGGCAGCCTGGTCGGGTATGAGTGCGTCGCCATCGGTGAGCATAACGTCTCCGGTGTAAGGAACCTGAGCCGTCCGAATTGCACGCGGCTCGACGTCGCGGAAAGCCCATGCCAGCGCCAGGAGTTCCCGCGGTGACAAATCCGTGGAAACGTTGTCGTGCACGAGCGCTATCAGCTCCCTTGCGTGGATTAAATCGTTGAGTTCGTCGTTACGGAGCTTGCCGGCAACTGCCCGCACAACCGCCTGTTGACGCACGATTCGGCAAGGATCTCCACACGAATCATGGCGGAATCGCACGTACGAAACCGCTTCCTCGCCGTTTAAGTGATGAACCCCGGGCGTCAGATGGACGTGCAGGTGCCCCCAAGAGTCGTCGTAGTTGACGCGCCGATTTACCCGGACCTCGATTCCCCCGAGTGCGTCGATAAGCTGCTTGGTCGAATCGATCCGCAAAACCACATAGCGGTCAAATCGAACGCCAAGGTACTTCGAGACGACCGCGCGCGCTTGAGCGATGCCGCCCTCTGAGAGGGCAGCGTTTATCTTCTCTTGGCTCCCGTTCGGCATGCTGACCGCGGTGTCTCGGGGGACGGAGAGTTCGGTGACCTTTCCGGTTGGAAAGTCCAGGGTAAAGGCCATGATCAGGTCGCTGCGCGACTCCTTGGAATACTCGATGTCCTGGGCAGAATAGTCGTAGTCGCGCCCGAGGACTAGGACGTGAATCCTCTGCTTTCCGAAAAGCTTGCCGGGAGCAGGGACGACCGGCGCGACGATCGGCGTCACGACCTGCTCGACCAGCGTTTTGGGACGCTCGCGGCCGAAAGCTATCAAGGCACCAGCCATCGCCAACGCGACGAAGAGCGCCACGAGCACGGGCAATCTGAGCCTAGCCATCTCGGTAATCTACCGCACATATGACGAGCACCAATCCCAGGGGCTTCTCAGCTTGCCGCGGTTGCGCGGTCCGTAGGAGTCCGGAAGAGTGCCTGGGAAAGGTCCCGTTTCTGCTACAGCGCGGAACTAATCTTGCTACTCGAGGGAAAGATGCTTACCAAGCCGCTCCTCGTTCTTGCATCCCTGGGACTCGCCGCCGCCGCAGGCTGCTCCTCCAACGGTAGCGTTGCGAACGGGGTGCAGCGTGCACTACCAGCGCTGAGGCCGTCTTCGGGAAATCCCGTGAGCAAATACATCTCTCACGTAGTCGTCATCATTCAGGAGAACCGTAGCTTCGAGAACTTCTTTGCGGGCTATCCGGGCGCGAACGCCCCGATTTACGGCTGCGCCGGAAACGGAACATTGCGACCGCACGCGATGCGAACAATCGCGCTTCCGTTGACTTCCGGCTCGTCGTGCCCTCCGGGTGACACCCAGGTCCCGCTCCACGCGATCACTTTCGACGGTCCGGATTTGCGGCACGATTGGGATTCGTCGATGACCAGTTGGAACGGCGGCAAGATGGATGGCTTTAACCAGTTCGGGGTCAAGGGTAAATATCAAGCCTATGCGTTCGTGAAGCCATCGTTGATCCAGACCTATCGGACGATGGCGCAGCAATACGTGCTCGCCGATGCGATGTTCCCGACCGAGTTTGGAGGAAGCTTCACGGGCCATTTGACGTTGGTGGCGGGGACGGACAACATCAAGAAGAAACCCTCGCGAGCCGAAGTCGATTTCCCCAGCCTCCCTCCCGACGACTGCGATGCGCCTCCAGGTACGCGCACCTCGTACCTGACCGCTAACCGTGTCGTGCACCGCTTCAAAGGTCCCTTCCCCTGCTTTACGCAGTTCAACACAATGGCGCAGGTACTCGACAAGGGCGGAGTTTCTTGGAAGTACTACGCAACCAAACTGGTTGGCGCCGGCATGTGGTCGGCCTTTGAAGGGATCAAGTACGTACGCGACGGTCCCGATTGGAACACCAATATCATCGTTCCGCAGACGAAGATCTTGACCGATCCGGGGAACGGACAGCTAGCATCGGTCACCTGGGTGACGCCGAGCAAGCCGGATTCTGATCACCCCGGAGCTCACAGCGCCCTCGGCCCGTCGTGGGTAGCGTCGGTCGTTAATGCCGTCGGCCAGAGCCCATACTGGGACTCGACGGCGATTATCGTTGTTTGGGACGATTGGGGAGGTTGGTACGACAACGCGCCCCCGCCGCAACCGGATTATCGCGGGCTGGGCATGCGTGTTCCGTGCCTGATCATTTCTCCATATGCTAGGCAAGGTTACGTTTCGAGCACGCAATACGAGTACGGCAGCATTCTGAAGTTTATCGAAGAAGCGTTCAACCTTCCGTTCATCGGGTCGAAGGCCGACGGTTATACTGATGAGCGCGCCACCAGTATCGAGGACAGCTTCGACTTCACCCAGCCGCCGCGCCCCTTCTCAAAGATCCCGCAGAGGTACCCGATGTCGCACTTCCTCCATGAACCGCCGTCGAACGAGCCAGTCGACACGGAATAAAGAAGCTCGGCCTTAGATGAAAGGGGAGCCTCGCATCCACGCGAGGCTCCTTTGTTTTCTTGAGGGAGTACGCTGCTACTGCTGGAGTTCGTGGAGCGAGTTGTCTTTGGTATCCGTAAAGTAGAGCGTGGTGTTCTTGTCGCCCGTGCCGACCGCACGCAGCCCGAAGACATGAGGGATCGTGCTAAAGTCGATCGTTTTTGTGGCGAGCAGTTTCCCTGCCGCTGAAATCTCGACGAGTTTGTTTCCACCAACGGTATTGGCGACGATCAGATTGCCGTTAGGCAGCAGGGTCGAGGCCACCGGACCGTTGAGCGGCGCCCCGCCGTAAAGCAGCGTGCCACAGGTCGTCTTGGGGAACTTGCACTTGAACGTCTTGCCGCCGGGCTGCACGACGATCTCGTCCTTTACGAACAGGGTGCTGGCATGTGAGATGGCGACGATCGTATTGTTGGCGCCGTCAACGATGTATAGCGTGTCGCGCTTACCGCCAATGTACGACAGCCCCGATGGTCCCAGCGTGCTCCAACCCGACTTCTTGTTGACGGCAAAGCCGGTAACGACTTCCAAGATTCTGGGCGCCCCGGAGGGAGACCGAATGAGGCTAACAATCGAACCGGTCTCGGCGTCGCCGGTGAAGATGAACTGGTCAGGGTAGAGCCCTGGCGACTCTGCCTCGCCGTCGGCTAGCGGCGTCTCGATCGGTGAACCGTAGGTTTTTTTCACCTTTCCGCTTTGATCGATAAAGGTCATGAGCTTGCTCGTGAGCCCGGTGGCATAGACCTGATTCCCCGAAGTAATCGCGTCGCCATCGCATCCTTCGATCTTGCTGCTCGCGACGAACTGCGCCGGTTTCGATCCCGCCTTGGGATCGAGCACCTCAATCGTCGTGCCTGCCCCCACCGTACCCGACTTATCGTCGAAGTTGCAGACGAGTAACTGCCCTTTCTGGAGCACGAACTTCGTCGGGACGATGGAGATCGCTCGCGGACCGGTGTCGCCGTTCTTCGGATCGACCGTAGATCCGATGACGACGTCCTTCTTCAGCAGCTTGAGAATCGAGGTAGTATCTGCTGGAGCAACCATGTTTGCCCCGGATTGCGCGAGCTGCAGCGCCGGATTGCTAGCGCCCGATACCGACGATGGCACTGCGCTGTTCCCGCCGCACGCCGAGGTTGCTAGGAGTGCGGCTGTTACGAGTAGGGTGCCTCGATGTTTTCCAAACGGCATGCTCATGTTACTACTGCTGCAGTTCGTGGAGCGAGTTGTCTTTGGTATCCGTAAAGTAGAGCGCGGTGTTCTTGTCGCCCGTGCCGACCGCACGCAGCCCGAAGACATGAGGGATCGTGCTAAAGTCGATCGATTTTGTGGCGAGCAGTTTCCCTGCCGCTGAAATCTCGACGAGTTTGTTTCCACCAACGGTGTTGGCGACGATCAGATTGCCGTTGGGCAGCAAAGTCGAGGCCTCCGGCCCGTTGAGCGGCGTCCCGCTGTAGACCAGCCTGCCGCAGGTCGTCTTGGGGAACTTGCACTTGAACGTCTTACCGCCAGGCTGCACGACGATCTCGTCCTTCAACAGCAGACTGCTGGCGTGGTCGAAGGCCACGATCGTATTGTTGGCGCCGTCAACGATATATAAGGTGTCCAGCCTGCCCCCAACGTACGATAGTCCCGATGGTCCCAGGGCGCTCCACCCCGACTTCTTGTTGACGGCAAAACCGCTAGCGACTTGCACGAGTTTACCCGTGCCGTAGCCGCCCAGGCTGATGCTAACGATCGAACCGGTGCTGGCGTCGCCGACGAATATGTACTCTGGATCGTAAAGATTTAGCGATGGCGCATCACCATCCGCGAGCGGCAGGGCGATCGGCGACGTGTAGCTTTTCTTCACCTTTCCGCTTTGATCGATAAAGGTCATGAGCTTGCTCGTGAGCCCGGTGGCATAGACCTGATTCCCCTTGGTAATCGCGTCGCCATCGCATCCTTCGATCTTGCTGCTCTGGACGAACTGCACCGGTTTCGACCCCGCCTTGGGATCGAGCACCTCGATCGTGGTTCCCTTGGCGACTGCACCGGTCTTGTCGTCGAAGTTGCAGACGAGTAACTGCCCTTTCTGGAGCACGAACTTCGTCGGGACGATGGAGATCGCTCGCGGACCGGTGTCGCCGTTCTTTGGATCGACCGTAGATCCGATAACGACGTCCTTCTTCAGCAGCTTGAGAATCGAGGTGGTATCTGCCGGAGCAACCATACTTGCCCCGGATTGCGCGAGTTGCAGCGCCGCGTTGCTCGGGCCCGAAGCATACGATGGGACCGCGTTATTCCCACCACAGGCCGATGTCGCCAGGAGGAGCGCTCCCGCTACAAGCAGCGCTCCGCGTCTGTTGGAAAAAGGCATACTAAACCTCGCTGAAAACGTAGTAATCTCGGGTCCTGCAACTTCGAATCGCCTTTTTGCTCACCCTGCAAGAGCGAGCGACCCCCGTCATCTTTCAATGAAAAGACCGCACAAAGAAAACTATAGTCATCGCGCCTCCAATTACGACCACCACCACGCGCGCGAAACGTTGCGGCACGCGCCGAAAAAAGCGCGCGCCGAAGTAGCCGCCCATCAGCGCAAGCAAGGCCATCGGCACCGCGAACCGCCAGTCAACGATGCGCGCGATGACGAATGGCACCAGCGCAATCCCATTAATTGCAACTGCGAGCACGTTCTTGATCGCATTTTGGGCATTGAAGCTCGGCAGACCCGAAAAGGCGAGAAGCGCGAGCATTAGAATGCCCATGCCGGCACCGAAGTAGCCGCCATAGATCGCAACCGCGAACTGAGCGGCTATCTGCCAGGGCGCGTGGCGTGGCGCTGCGTCGGTACGACGCGTCAGCAGCGGACTCAACGCGAAGACGAGGGTTGCGAAGAAGAGCAGCCAGGGAATCAATCGCACGAAGAGTGCCTGCGGCGTCACCAAGAGCAGGCACGCACCGATCAGCGAGCCGGCGAGGCTCGCACAAACGACCGGCAGCAACATTCCGCGGTGCGCGCCGACCTCTTCATGATAGCCGCGTGCGCTTCCGATCGTACCCACCCACATCGCCGCGTTGTTGGTCGCGTTGGCCGAGATCGCAGGCACACCCGCAAATAGCAAAGCCGGAAAGGAGAGAAAGCTTCCTCCGCCTGCAACGCTATTTAGCGCGCCTGCCGCAATGGCGGCAATCCCCAGCAGCGCGAAGTGGGCGCTCGACATGCCTCCTAGAGGCTCGCCTAAAGGGCCGTGCGCTCGCGTTTCGTTACGCGATAGACGCGGCGAACGTTCTTGAGCGCTTCGAGCTTGGTGAGCAGTTTGTGCAAGTGATCGAGGTCTCGGATTTGCACCGTGAGGCTCGCTACCGCGACACCATCTCGGCGCACTCGCGCATTTACCGAACTGACCTGGGTCTTGAGCGCGGCAAACACCGCCATGATGTCCCCAAGCAGCTGCGTCCGATCGTCCGCCTCGACTTCGATGTCCACCCCGTGCGTGAGGCCGGCGTCGCCGACCCATTGCGCTTGCAGGATCCGCTCGGGAGTCGCATTCATGTAAGCAACGTTGGGGCAGTCCGCGCGATGGACGCTCACGCCCCGGCCGATCGTTACGTAGCCGATGATCGGGTCCCCGGGCACTGGCGAACAGCATTTCGAAAGGCGTACCAAGACGTCGTCGACGCCGGCGATGCGAACGCCGCTCGACCGGCGTGTGCTTTTTCGCGGCGATGGCTTCCGTCCAATTTTTGTGAGATCGACGACGTTGTCGTGTTTGATTTCGTCGCGGAGGCGGTTGACGACCGCCTGGGCTGACGCGTCGCCGAATCCAATCGCGGCGTAGAGATCGGTGGGGGTCGCATAATTCAGACGCGAGGCGATGCGTTCCAGGAGTGCACCACGCGCAACGTCGGTTCGCAGACCGGCGCGGGCCAACTCTTGTTCCAGTGCCTCTTGCCCCGCCAGCACGTTCTCTTCGCGGCGCTCTTTGCGAAACCACTGCTTGATTTTGTGCTTCGCACTCGAGGTTTTGACCAACGATAACCAATCAAGCGACGGCCGCCCGCTGGACTTATTGACGAGAATTTCGCAGATGTCGCCGTTCTGCATCGCGTAATCGAGCGGAACGATGCGGCCATTCGTCTTGGCTCCCACGCAATGGTTGCCCACGTCCGTGTGGACTTGATAGGCAAAATCGAGCGGCGTGCCGCCGGCGGGTATCGAGTAGACGTCGCCGCGCGGCGAGAAGACGAACACCTGTGAGTCGAAAAGGTCGAGCTTCAGGTTCTCCATGAAGACGCGCGAGTCGCGCATGTCCTTCTGCCATTCCAGCAGCGCACGCAGCCAGGAGAGCTTGTTCTCGAACTGGTCCGCCTTGCCGCCTTCTTTATAGCGCCAATGCGCGGCGATGCCGTACTCGCTCGTGCGATGCATCTCCCACGTGCGGATCTGGATCTCCAGTGGGTCTCCACTCGGCCCGACCACCGTCGTATGGAGCGACTGATACATGTTTGGCTTAGGCATCGCGATGTAGTCTTTGAAGCGTCCGGGCAGTGGCGTCCACATCGCATGGACGGCCCCCAGCGCCGCGTAGCAGTCTTTCACGGTATCTACGATGATGCGGATCGCAGTCAGATCGTAGATCGTCGAAAAGTCGCGCCCCGTGCTGATCTTTGAGTAGATGGAGTAGAAGTGCTTGGGACGGCCTTGGATCTCGGCGTTGATCTTCAGTTCCTTAAACTCGTCACGCAGCCGGCCAATCGCCTTTTCGACGTCGGCTTCGCGCTCCCGGCGCGTCTTGGCGACGCGGTCGACGATATCGTGGTAGGAAGCCGGATCGAGGTAGCGCAGACATTCGTCCTCGATCTCCCATTTGATTTTCCAAATTCCGAGACGATGGGCGATTGGCGCGTAGATGTCGACCGTCTCGCGCGCGATCGCTTGCTGTTTCTGCGCCGGCAGACTCGCAAGCGTGCGCATATTGTGAAGGCGGTCGGCCAGCTTGATGATGATGACGCGTATGTCCTTCGCCATCGCCAAGAACATCTTGCGAAGATTCTCGACTTGTGCGTCTTCCTTCGATTGGTAAGGAATGCGCGTCAGTTTGGTGACGCCTTCGACTAAGCGCGAAACCTCCTCACCGAACTGTTCGGTGACCTGCTCGCTGGTAATCGACGTATCCTCGACCACGTCGTGGAGGAGGGCAGCCGCGATCGTCTGGTGGTCCATCTCGAGCTCTGCCAAAATGCCGGCCACGGCCAACGGGTGTTCGACGTACGACTCCCCCGAGGCGCGGCGCTGACCTTGGTGAGCGGCGACGGCGAGTTCGTAAACGCGCCGCAACCACTCCGCATCGGCGGAGGGGTCGTAGCTGCGCACTCGTTCGATGAGCTCGGCGATGGTCATGGGTGTCCGGATATTATAACCCAAGGGTCCTAGGGCGCGGGGGACCCTATGCCGGACTTCGGCTGGACTAGGGCCCGGAGGGCGACGGGCTCGGGGCTGGGGTCACCGTCTCCACGTCAAGGCGGTCCTTGAAAAATATCGTGGCGATCTTCCCTTCAGCGTCGAGGGCCAACCAAAGGTAGATGTTGCCGCTCACGCAGCGCATCTGGTAGATGTAGCCGCGCGCCCCAGCCGGAAAGTCGGGTGCGACCCATGGCCCGATGAAGACGCTATCGGTCAGGGCGCCCAACTGGCCGAGCGCGCGGGAGGTGTCGGCGATTTTCGCATCCGAGAGCTTATCGAGCACTTGGGCCGCGTAAAGCTTGGTGTTCACTTCGCCGGCTTGCCACTGCACGAACTGCTGGCGCGCGAGCTTGGTGATCGCCGGATCGGCAACCGGCGTCGGCGTCGGCAACGGGGTCGGGGTGGCGTGGGGCCGGCCCCAACTTGGCGCCACCAGCGCGACTAGAATCAGCGGCATCACCATCGCCGCCGCGGTGAATACAGACCTTTTCATGCCATCAATACGCTACGAAGGCGGTAATTTCGGCGCCGCCAAGCGCTTCGCGCCCATGAAGTTCGGTTAGTTCGACCAAAAATGCAAAAGCCTCGACGCGGGCGCCCAGACGTTCGAGGAGCCGGGCGGTCGCGGCTGCGGTACCACCTGTAGCGAGCAGATCGTCCACGACCAGAACGCGGTCGCCTTTGCCGACGGCGTCGGAGTGAATCTCCAAGGAGTTGGTACCGTACTCGAGCGCGTATTCTTCGCTGATTTTTTCGTACGGCAACTTGCCCGGCTTGCGCACTGGTATGAATCCGGCCCCGATTGCATAAGCGATGGGAGCCCCGAGAATATACCCGCGCGCTTCGATGGCGACCACGTGATCGATGCCGCGGCCGCTAAATTGCTCGACAAAAAGGTCGACCGCCTGGCGAAAGCCTTGCTTATCTTTCAACAACGGGGTAATGTCACGGAAAAGGATCCCGGGAATCGGAAAATCCGGGATTGCTCGAATCAGGGCTTCGATCTCCACGTGGGACCCGGTTTGAGTTGGGGGGTCGAATCGCCTGCAGAAAGGATCGACATGAAGAAACCGCAAGCCCTGGCTGCTGCTTTGACGGTAGCGCTTGCCGCGAGCGCAGTCGCTCCCGCGTTCGCTGACGGTGCCGGGAGCACCACCACGATCATCGTAGTGAGCGCCGCTGCCGCTGCCTCGGTGCCACTGGTCGTCAACTACAACCACAAAGTCAGAGAGAAGCGCCAGGAAGAACAAGAGATCAACCGGCGGCAAGATGCGTACCGCGACTGGTTCTACCACAAATACGGCTACTATCCGACCTACGAACAGTTCAGACAATGGTACGTACAGACGTACAACACAACTCCTGAGTAGGAACCCGCATTCCCTAACGCCGAGTCTTTCCAACGAAGGGCTCGGCGTTTTCCTTATGCTTTACCGGAGCCTACCCTGAGCGCACGAAACGAGTCGAAGCAGCGGCTAGTTTTGGCCTTCGCGATCTCATTCGCGCTGCACGAAGCCGCGGCGGGCCTGGTCCCGCGAAACGTGGTGGAGGCCTCGCCGCGCGAAATCGTAACGCACGCCCGCATCCTGACCGTGACCGTCCGTCCGGTCGCGACGCCTGCTCCGCGACCGCCCGAACCCCGCCGGATTCGCAATCCTCGCGTTAGCGCCAAGAAAGCGCCGGCCGCTCCGGCTCGCCGGCTGGGTGCCCATTCGAACCCTCATCACGCGATCGCACCGCGGACGGCAGTGCGCTCAGAGCCGGCGCAGTTTGCGAACTCCAAGCCCGTTTGGGATGTTGGGGGCAACGTCGCCGGTGCAGCAAGCGGCAAGTCCGGCTCGGGCAACGGTTCCGGCACCCAAGGAAACGGTAGTGGCTCGGCGAGCGGTAACGAGCCGTGCGGCTTCGTCGTCTTCTCCGATCCGCATGGCTCGCAGTTCGATCCGCGCACGCGCGGTTTCTGGGTAGACATCCGCATGTCGGTCCACTTTGCCGACGGCTCGTCGCAGTCGACGGTTCTGGATTATCCTTGGTATTATGCCGATGAGTCCGCCAATCCGTGGTCAGACCAGAACCTTAGAGATCCGAGCTTCCCGACGCGCTTTCAGTCACCGCCCCCAAATAAAATTGCGGGAGAGCCGTCGCTCGTACAATACGTTGTAACGCACAGCACGCCCGACGGTCTCACGCTCCTCAAGGACTGCCCGGAATCGGCGCCCACACCCGCCGTACGAAACCGGTAACTACAGAACGGCGTCCGGACTTACGGCGATCGGCCACTGACCGTCGTTCGCAGTGATTTTATTCGTCAACGTCGTGCCGTTGGGATAGGCGAATGCCTGGATGATGAAATTAGAGCCGTTCCCGACGCTCATGTAGACGGTCTTCTCGTTGCTGCTCAGCGACAGCGCGAAGGGGTCGCCGCTGGTTACGACAATCTGCTTCGACGGCTTTGTTTGCCCTGCCGGGAAGACGTCGAGGGATGGTACCGACGTGTCGATGATGATGATGTTTCCCGACTTGTCGACTTCGATTCCGCCGGAGCCGCCGATGGCGAGCCCGAGAGCCTTGCCGGTTAGCGAGCCTTTCGCGAACTCGGTCACGTTGATGCCGTCCGAAACGTACAGGCTGTCGGCGGAGTCGACGGCGAGATACTGCGGCGTGGTGGACATAGAGATCGTCCGCGAGGGCGATTTCGCCCCTTTCGGATACTCGGTGACGGTGTTGTTCCCGACGTTGGCGCAGTAGACGGTGCCGGCAGCATCGACGGTGATTCCCGTCGGCCGGTCGACGCCATTGCTGATGGTCAGGCTCGGCGAAGTGGTGCCAGGCTTGTAGACCGTGATATCCCCGTTACCGCTGCCGCCGATGTTCGTGGCGTAGAGTTTATGCCGCTTATCTACGAAGATACGCTCGGGATTCAACAGTCCTTCGGTGATCTTTCCCTTCGGCGACGGGTTGTTGCCCCTAGAAGAAAATATCGTAATCGTACTGGTGTCGTAGTCGCCCCAATAGATCAGGTTCCGGCCCTTCTTTGCGTCGGGCGCGATCCAGCCGCGAACGTTCGATCGTCCTGCGTGCGGGGGCGCCATGAGGCCCTTCGCGAGCATCGAGTCCGTTTGAGCGGGATTCGTTAGGGTGGTGGGTGCCGTGGACGAGCCCACACTGGAACAGCCAGCGGTTAGCGCCGCGAGCCCGAGAAATACCGCCGGGCGGTAAAATGTAGAAGCGAGGTAGCGCACCAAATTGGACTCCTCATAAAGCGAAAAGGGAATAGCCCGCGCCTACGTGGCTAGGCCGCGTCTTCCTCCCGCATAAGGCCGGCTAAACTTTGAGCTCGACCTTTTCCAGCGCGCTCGCCGTCGGGACGACGTGATGATTGAGGCGCAGCTCGGAGGGTTCGAAGCCGAACGCGAGGCCGAGGAGCTGCGGCAGATGGAAGATCGGAACGTCAATGCTCTTTTTTAAGACGCGCGCCGCGTCGGGTTGCTGCCCATCAAGATTCAAATGGCAGAGCGGACAGGGCGTAACGAGCACGTCGGCCCCCTTGTCCTTGGCTTCAACGATATGATTGCCGCCCATCGCGAGTGCCTTGTCGCGGTTGAAGGTAAGCATCGGAAAGCCGCAGCATTTGGTCGCGCCCTTGTACTCGACCGGTTCAGCACCCAATAAAGCGATGAGCTGCTCGAGATAGGTCTTACGTTCCGGCCGCTCGCGGAGGCCGAGGGACTCGCTCGGCCGCAGGATATAGCAACCGTAGAACGGAGCAATCTTTAGGCCGGTTAACTTACGCTTGATTGCGCTGCGAACGCGATCGATCCCGATGTCTTCGAAGAGCATCCACAAAAGGTGCTTGACCTTGGTCGTGCCCCCATATTGAAATCCCTGATCCGCCAGCGTCGTATTCGCACGGTCGAGCCGTGCTTGGTCTTGCGCGAAGTGGTAGTTGTGACTCGAAAGCACACCCTGACACGTGCTGCAGATCGTCATAAGATCCGCGCCTTCGGCCTCCGCCATTGCCAACGTGAGTCCGTTAAGCGCATCGGCGAGCTCGGGGTTCTGTTCGCTCAAAACGCCCGCCCCGGTGCACGGCGCTGACGTCAGCTCGTGAAGCTCGAGTCCCAGCGGCTCCGCAATGGCCTGCGTCGAAACGTAGAGCTCCGGGCAGGCGCCTTTCGAGACGCAGCCAGGCCAGAACGCAACTTTCACTTAAACCTTCCTCCAACTTTTTCGAAGATCGCTTTAATGCGGCCGACGCCGGGAATCTTCTTATGTATTAACGGCGGCAGCTTGCCGGCGCGCACCAGGTTGAACGCGCTGGGCAGCGTTTTGAGCTGATCCACAATATTGAAGAATCCGACTGACTTGGGCATCAACGTAAGCTCGTTGAGCCGCCCGCTATCCCTGACCGATTCGGCGAACGCGTCGGCGTGACGCGTACCGGCGTTGTTAGTAAACCCCGCATCCACGGCCATCCTGCGCAGCTTTAGGATCTGGTCGAGCGGTGCGACGCCTTTGGGACATTGCGACACGCACTCAAAGCAGTGGGTGCAATCCCAAATGCCGTCTGCTTTGCTATAATCGCCGAGGCGCTGCTTCGTCTCCGCGTCACGCGGGTCGGCCGCATACCGGTATGCCTGCGCAAGCGCTTGTGGGCCCAAGAACTCCTGATTGACCGCAAACGATTCGCAATCCATCAGGCAGGCGCCGCAGCTGATGCAGCTCACCTCCTGAATGAGTTCTTCCATGGACGCATTCGGTACGCGGTACTCTTGGTTCGGAGGAGGTACGGGCTGCTTGTTCTCCAGCCACGGCTTCACCGCTAGATGCTTCTCCCAAAACGGACTCATGTCGCAGACCAAGTCGCGAATGACCGGCATCGAAGGGGGCGACTCGACGCGCGTCTTCCCGTCCTGAGTAAACTCCGAGAGCTTACTCTTACAGGCGAGATTAGCGTGACCGTTGATCCACATCGCACACGATCCGCAGATTGCGCTCCGGCAGGCACAACGGACCGCCAGCGATTGATCTTGGTATTCGCGAATCGCGATCAGCGCATCGAGGACGACCGCATGCTCCGGAAGCTCGACCGTAAACGTTTGGTAGCGGCGAACGGGCGAGCGGTCCCACGGGGGAGGGTACGGCTTGCCCGCTGCGGCGTTCTCGGGATAGAGGCCTTCGGGATTGTATCGCCCGACCTCGATCGTAAACTGCATTAGTAAGTGCGCACCTCGGGCTTCCAGCGAGTGATCGTGACGGGCGCGAACGAGATCTCGGGCTCGCGGTCGCCGTGCCACGTCAAGATTGTGTGTTTCAGCCAATTTGTATCGTTGCGCTCGGGATGCTCGACGTGCGTATGCGCGCCGCGACTCTCCTTGCGCTCAATTGCACTACGGATAATCGTCTCGCCGCAGTCGAGCAAGTATCCCAGCTCGAGGGCGAATGTCAAAGCTTGATTGAAGACGCGACCTTTGTCGCCAACGGCAATCGTTTCATACCGCTTCCTGAACCCGAACAGCGCGTCGAGCGCCTCGTGCAGCCCGGCGTCGCTGCGATAGAGCCCGACCAGCTTATCCATCATCGTCGCCAACTCGAGGCGCAACCCGGCGTTCGTTTCGCCCGTGTATGGGCGCGCAAGCAGCTGGCGCAGGCGCTCCTCCTCGCTACGAAGCAGCTCCTCACCGCCGGTGCTGCCGGCAGTGATCTTCGCGTACTGCGCTGCTGCTTTGCCCGAGCGGCGCCCGAAAACGATCGTATCCAGCAGCGAGTTGGCTCCAAGCCGATTTCCCCCGTGCACGCTAACGCAGGCGACTTCGCCCGCGGCGTAGAGACCGGGGACCGGCGTCGCGCCGTGGACGTCGGTCCGGATTCCGCCCATCTGATAGTGCATGCCGGGACGGACAGGAACCGGCTCTTTGATCATATCGATGCCCAGATAATCCAGGGCCATCTCGTGAATTTGCGGCAGCTTCCTCAAGATGACGTCGGGGCCGAGATGGCGCAGATCGAGCAGCACGTTGCCATCGATGCCACGACCCTCGGCAATCTCCGTCGCTTCGGCGCGCGAGGTAACGTCGCGTGCGGCAAGTTCCATCTTGTTGGGCGCGTAACGCTTCATGAAGCGATCGCCCTCAGAGTTGAGCAGGTACGCGCCTTCACCGCGTGCCGCTTCGGTCATCAAGAAGCCGCTGCCGGCAAGCGTCGTCGGATGGTACTGTACCATCTCCATATCCATCAGGGGTGCGCCGGCGCGGTAGGCCAATGAATATCCGTCACCGGTGCAGATCAGCGCGTTCGTGCTCGGTTCGTAGAGCCGTCCGAGACCGCCGCTGGCGACCACGACCGCCTTCGCGCGCAAAAGATGGAGTTCGCCGGTGATCATCTCGATCGCGACCAGGCCGCGGCAGGCGCCATCTTCCATGTAGAGCGCGGTGGCGAACCACTCTTCGTAGACCTTGACGCCGGCTTTGAGAATCTGATCGTAGAGCGTAACGAGCAGGGCTTGTCCGGTGATGTCTCCGACGAAATACGTGCGGGCCTGCGACGCGCCGCCGAAGGCGCGCGTTCCGAGCCGTCCGTCCGGGCCGCGGTAAAAGATTACGCCCATATGCTCGAACTCGATAATGTCGCTTGGGGCCTCTTGCGTCATCACTTCGACCGCGTCTTGATCGGCAAGGTAGTCGCTGCCCTTGACCGTGTCGAACGCGTGAGACTCCCAGCTGTCGGTCTCGCTAATGGCCGCGTTGATTCCGCCCTGCGCCGCGCTCGAATGGCTGCGAATCGGGTGGACTTTGGTAACGATGGCCACGTCAGCGCCGGCTCGGGCAGCTTCGAGCGCGGCTCGCATACCCGCCAGCCCAGCGCCTAGGATGATGACGTCGTGATCCTTTATCACGAGCCGGTAGTTTCTCGAAAAGGGGCAGCAACATTTCGAACGCCTGTTCGATATGTCGTCGTCGCTGAGCACGTCATCGTTGGTCCGCGTTAGGAAGCATTATTGGTGCCGTTACAACCGCAGAATAACAATCTTTTGAAGCAAAGAATATGCGTTTCGTAGTCAGATGAATTCCTGGTGCCTCAAAAGTCGTACTCGAGCATGAAGCGGTTATACTTGAAGAGCGGCAGCCCGCCAAATTGGGTGCTGCCGATCGGCGTGCCCGGCACACAGTTTGTGGCCGCGGCGCCGCAAAAAGTATTCGAAAGCGTTCGCTCGATGTACCGGTAGCGCAGCATTAGGCCTTTATACGGGCCCTTTCCGACCGGACTAAAGTAATAGCGTCCGTCGAGCGTCCAGATCTTGGTTCTCTGCGGCGCCAATGCGTTACCGTAGTTGTACCAAACATCGGTTGCAATCCCGACCCAGCGTTGGTTGGTCGAGGTGAAGGTCAGTGCGGCTTTCCAGGAGGTGCCCGGCGCGTGGCGGGCGACCATGCCTTGGGTAGTGCTCGTCGTGAAGAGCGGGTCGCTGCTATAGTTGTTGGTGTATGGACTTGCCCAGCCGCCATAGTAGATCTGGGTGGTGCCATTGGGATTGGTGAAGCACTGCGCCGCATTGAGCGGCAGGAAATACGCCAGCGTCGCCTTCGCCGCGACTTGGAAGTTGGTGTTGCTGCAGGTCACGTTCTTGGGCAGAAAAACCGTATCGGTCTTCCACGGAATTTCGTCGTAGCCGACGGCGATCTGGAAGTTCTTGGTGATGTTCGTGCCGATCTGGGCGCCGAAGTCTTGGCTGTTGACCTTGCCGATGTAGGACTGGCCGGCATTGCCCTCCCAGCCCCCCTGCAGCGCGATGAACGGCTGCCACTTGGGAACATCGAAGGTGTACTTGCCGTCAAACCACCACATGTTGACCAGGTCGCTGACGCCGTAGTAATACCCGTCGGCTGCGAATCCGGTGCCCGACGGACTGGCATAGCCGAGTTTGCCCATCCCAAAACCGTTGGTCTTAACGCCCACGCCCCCCGGAAAGAAGATGTTGGAGGCCAGCCCGTTGTTGCCGGCTGGGTAGCTCGTCAGCAGCGTCTGCTGACTGAACTGTGAACTGGTCCGGTTCTCGAACGCCAGCATATCGGCGCCCTCAAAGGTCAGACCACCCGGTGTGGTATAGCCGAGATAGCCGCCCTGATACGCCGCCGGCTTCAACCGCGAGTCCGCCGGGTTGGCCCACGGCGAGTTGAAAATAATGTTGCCCATTGCGCCGTCCCACCCGTAATCCTTATAGGCCAGGTAGGCTTCGTAAAAGCTGCTTATCGCAAAACCGGGCAACGTGTCGTCCGAGTTGGTATTGGGCGGCGTTTGCGACACGCACTCCGCACCTTTGCCGTGATTGGCCGCCACCACGCACGGACCATCGATCGGGTTGGCATACATGAAGGTACCGCCGGCGTTCCAACCGCCGCCCACGAAAGCGTATTTACCGTGCAGCGCAATCGCGCTGTTCCAACTCGCCTGATTGACCCCGTTGGAATTGTATTTTGCCCCCGGTGTAAAGTCGAACTGCGTGCCGGGATTGTTTGACGCGTTCTGACGCGTGAAGTAGTACGAGCGCAAGGAACCGCCGATCGATAGCGGACTCGGCGCCGGCGAGGGCGTCGCCGAGCTCTGAGCAATAGCGCCCATGGTTACAGGGTTCGCCGGCGCGCGTGCAGGCAGAAGCGCTGCAATGCCCGCGAGGGCTGCCAGAACGAACGCGCGACCGGTCATCGTCTACACACCTACCCTCTTGGCGTTCCATTTCGCCGCCGGCACCTAGTCATCTGAGATCGTCGTCGCAGTAGGCGTTCGACTCATCACCTCAGGAGGCTCTATGTTAGCGAACGTTACGGTTACGCCCTCACGCCGCTCCCTCGAGTTCGGCATCTACCGCGATGGCGACAACAATCTCGATGCGATCCAGGAATCGACCCTCTCGCAAGCCCTGCGCACGAGCGATCGCGACTCGCGCATCGAATTCACCGTGGAGGATACGACTCAGCTTCGAGACGACGGCGACGCAATTACTTCGGGCACCCTGCATACCGAGCAATACACGATCGCGGACGGCGACATCGCGCACGTGCAGGTAAGCAAAGCGCACGACATGAGC
The DNA here is from genome assembly GCA_049696515.1 of Candidatus Cybelea sp. Classification (GTDB taxonomy): domain Bacteria; phylum Vulcanimicrobiota; class Vulcanimicrobiia; order Vulcanimicrobiales; family Vulcanimicrobiaceae; genus Cybelea. The sequence goes on from JBAVTZ010000009.1 coordinate 27,824, forward strand.
GACGAGGCGAATTTGGCGCGCTTTGTCGCCCATACGCTCGACGACGCCCAGGCCAGCGGCGCGAAGCAGACTTGGATCGACCTGGTCGATCACGGCGGCGGGGACGGCGGCGGATTGGAAACAGGCGACGGGGGCGTGATGGCGATGCCCGACATCGCCAAGGCGATCGCCGATGGAGTCGCGCTGCACGCCAAGGAGCATGCTGAGGACGCGGGACGTTCGGTCGACGGCGTCGTCGCGAACCAATGTCTGATGGACACGATGGGCTTCGCCGACGCGCTCTCGCACGCCGGCGTGCGATACCTCGCCGCCAGCCCCGAAACCATGCTCGCGCCGGGCGTCCCGAGCGACGTCGCGCACGCGATCGCAGCGCACCAAAACGATCCCAAAGCGATGGCCAAAGCAGTCGTGAACGACGTTATGCGCACCACGTACGATGCCGGCGATTTTGGCGGCTTCGGGCCGGCCGCCGCTTTCGACGTTCTCGATCTCGGCCCGGCAAAGATCCGGGCGGCCGAAGCATCGATAAAACACCTGAACGACGACGTCGCAGCGGAGGCGGGACGACCGGGAGTGCGTGCCGCGGTTCGCGACGATGCGCGCGCAATCGATGGCATGGTTCGCTTCCCAGAGGCGAGCAAGGATATGCCGTGGCATGCCGACCGGCCGGCGATCACCTTTTATGACAGGCTTGCGGGCGACGGACGCTTGGATAACCGGCTCCAAGCCGACGCAAAGGCCGCGAGCCAAGCCGTCCGCGACCTCGTCATATCGCACCGTGAAAGCGACAACTTCCAGCCCTTCCACAGCGCAGACTATTCGGACGCCGTAGGCCCGACGGTGCACCTTCCGACGAGTCGCGCGCAGATCGATCCATGGGCCTCAGACGGCGTCTGCGAGACCGACAACGACTTCTACAAAAATACCGATGAAGCTGCGATGACCCGCGTGCTCGCTTAAAGATTAGCGGCGCAGTGCGACCCTGGAAGGATAAATCGGGCGGTTGATGATCCGTTCCAGCGTCGCTGCCGGCGCGTTGAGCGCCAGGTCGCAGAAGAGGGCGAAAGCTTCGCGGGTCGCTTCACCTTCAGCAAACCGCTCGTTGCTTTCCATTTGAACTTTTCCGCTCACCGGCAAAAAGCGCACGTAGCGCCCTTCGTCATCTTCGCCTACGCTGACGAGATTGGAATCGGAAAAGATCTGCAGCGCCGCCCCAAAAGTGCGATCGCGCACTCGATCGATGTCGAGGACCCCGGCGAGCTCGCTGTTGCCGCCGCGCAGAATCCCGCCACGTACGAGACCCTTCATGGCGCGATAGATTTCGCGCAACCGGTGCAACGGGGGCGCGTCGAGGTCGATGAGATATTCGTTGAGCGAGCGGTCCTGCGGTCCGTAGAGCAGATGGATCCGCGCCGGTGCACCGTCACGACCGGCCCGGCCGGCCTGTTGATTGAACTCGCCGAAGTCGAAGTTGAGGTGATAGAGCACGACGTTGGCGACATCGGGTAGGTCGATGCCCTCGCCGAAGGCCGAGGTCGCGATCACAACGCGCAGCTTGCCCTCACGAAAGAGCCGTTCCACCTCAAGACGCTCGGCGTTGGGCATCTTGCCATGGTAAAACATCACCTCATTGCCCAGCTCTTTACGCAACCGCTGCGCGACTTTGGTAACTTCGGGGCGCGAGTAGCAGTAGACGATGCCCTTCTCGGGAGCAGTTCCTTGGGAGCCGCCGAAGAGCTCGGTCAAATATTCGGTCTTCCCTTTGGTGCCGCGCGCGTCGACGACGTGAAGGTTTTCACGCACCGTCGGATCGATGACCCAGGCTTCGATCCGCAAATCCTCGACGATCCGCCGGAAAGGGTCGTCGCCGGCCGTCGCAGTGAGGGCCAGGACTTGTGGATTACCGAGGTCCGCAATCGTCGCGGCTAAACGCGCATAAGCGGGACGGTGACGCGACTCGTGGAGATGGTGGGCCTCGTCGATGACGACGAACGACGGCCTGCTGCCCCCCTGCAGCGCTTCGCGATGAAACTCGAGAAACTCGGGAGTCGCGAGCACCACGTCCCACGTGCCCTCCCGCAGCGCATCAAACAACACTTCGCGCTCGTCATTGTCGATCGAGCCGTTGGCTCGAAAGGCGCGCAAGCCGAGCGGGTCGAGGGTACGCCGCAAAGCTTCGTATTGATCGTTGGCCAGCGCGCGTAAGGGATAGACCACTAGCGTTTTGCCCCCACCCGTGAAGGCTCGTAAGGCCGCCACGTACTGAAAGCAAAACGACTTGCCGCGACCGGTCCCCAATACCGCGAGCGTGTTCTTTCCGCTCTCCACGCGCTCTAACACCGCAAGCTGCGCATCGTGTGGCCGGCTAGCGCCGATCAGGGCGGCGCGCACGGCATCGGCC
>JBAVTZ010000010.1:0-3061 GCA_049696515.1 Candidatus Cybelea sp.
GCCAAGAACTACGACGAGGCCTTCAAGGACTTCGATCAGGCGGCGTCCGTCGGGGACTCCGAGGTTGCGGTCACAGCCAATACGCAAGCCGCGTTCCTGGTTGCAAAGATGGATAAGCCGGATTACAAGCGGATGCAGGCTTACGCCGACAAAGCCCTCGCGCTCAACCCAAACTTTGCGCAAGCGAGTTTTGCGGAGGGGATTGCGTTGACCGGTCAATGGGCTTCCACTCACGACGACGGCACCAAAAAGAAAGCTGCCGCAGCGCTCGATAAGGCTGACCAGCAAGCGAAAACGCAGGGGAATGAAGGCCTGTCGCTACAGATTGAAACGTTCGTTAAACAGAGCCTTAACGCTGCTCCCTCCGGCCAGTCCGGTGGAGGCGGCTAACGTTACCAGGACTTTAGGCCGGGGTAGGCCAATGGCTCGCCCTTCGGGGCGGAGGGTCGCCGCGGAAAAACTTCCAGTGGAGGAGTCGTAAAACACCGTGTTTTCCGGATTTTTGAGTCTCATGCAGCAGGGCGGCTGGGATATGTGGCTGCTCTTACTGATCTCGATCGTCGGTCTCGCCGTCGTCATCGAACGACTGGTCTTCTTTCAGATGCAGCACTCCGATACCAAGGGCTTACTGCGCCAAATCGGAGCTAAGGTTTCCGCCGACGACCTCGACGGCGCAATCGACATCTGCAAGAAGAACCGCGGGATGCTTCCGCGGATTCTGGAGTTTGGGCTTCGCCGCGGCGAAAAGAATCGCGCTGACATCACCGATGCGCTTTCCATAGCGCTGATGGAGCACCTCAATTCGCTCGAGCGCAACCTGGCGATCATCGGTACGATTGCGGTTATCGCGCCGTTCGTCGGTCTCTTCGGAACCGTGCTTGGTATCATCCGCGCCTTCCAGGACATCGCGCTGAAGGGTAACTCGACGCCGGCCGTCGTGGCCGCGGGTGTTTCGGAAGCGCTCATAACGACCGCCACCGGCCTTATCATCGCGGTCATCGCGGTCGTCTTCTTCAACTTCTTTAAGTCGCGGATCAAGAACTACAATCAAGAGATGATCGTCGCCGCCAACCAGCTCGCCGAGATGCTGCACTTCCACAATACGGGGTCGCCGATCCCAACGGAGCTCTACCAGCCCTCTAAGGCGACGGCTAAGTAAAAAACGGTTTAAAGCACGATTATGGGACTGCTGTCGGCCCAACAAGAGCAAGAAGTAATGGCGGAGATCAACATCACGCCGTTTACCGACGTTTTGCTGGTTTTGTTGATTATCTTCATGATTCTCGCCGCGCTGGTGGCGCCGCCGGGGTTCGAGAAAGAGCTTCCGAACAAGAACCCCAATTCGTCGACCATGAACAAGAACAAGAACGACATTGAAGTCGACGTCAATAATAAAGGCGTGATCTTCGTAGACGGAACCAAGACCGATTCGGTGGGCATCTATCGCGTGATGTACGACGCGTCGAAGAAGAAGCCGCACCACCACGTTGCGGTCGTGGCAGACGTAAAGGCACCGTACGGGATTATCATTCGAATCCTCGACGCCGCGAAGCAAGCCGGGCTCGAAGACGTCGGTTTCGTAACGTCATAACCGCGTGGCGGGTTGCAATCGCCCTCGATCGCGATAAGGGAGGTTAGGTAAGACGTGGCCGTTTCCACTGGTGGAGGCGAAGATGAGGTAATGTCGACCATCAACATCACGCCGTTCACCGATGTGTTGTTGGTTCTCCTCATTATTTTCATCATTCTTGCCTCGGTCACCAAAGAGCCGAGGCTTCCCGATGCCTTTAACAAAGACAAGGTGCAGCCTTCGCAGATCGTGGTGATGATCGACGAAAACAATCACCTCCAGATCGGCTCGAATCAGGTGACGATCGGCGACGCAAAAGCTGCCTTTGCGCAGCTTCAAGACGCGACCGACCACAAGTTTAAGAGCGTTATCATCAAAGCGAATCCTAAAGCGAGCTACGGCACCATCCTTCAGGTCATGGATGCGGCAAAATCCGTAGACCTCACCGACTTCGGTCTCGCAAACCACGTCGAGAATACGCCCGAGGGAACGAGCCAGTAGTCGATGGCAAAACGCGACTCCCCCTACATCACGACCGGCGAGCGAGTCCGCAGTTTTATCCTGTGGGCGTTCGTAATATCGTTGGCCGCGCACTTGGCGATCGGCTCCGTCCTTCCGAACTTTGCCCAGCATCACGAGGAGCAGGAAGTCGAGAAAGTGACGATGGCCAAGCGGACGCGGATTCGCGTGCCAACCCCCCCGCCGCCAACGCCGACTCCGCCGCCGACACCGACTCCGAATCCCCAATCCACGCCTCCGCCGAAACAGCACGTGCCGCAGCCCAAGCTCAAGGTGACCCTCCAGCATACGACCAGCAAGTCGGCGTCCGGATCGACCGAGGCGACCGTTGGGCAGCCGAAGGAAGGCACCGAGAACGGCGTACCAAATGGCCAAGGCACCGCGGCTCCGGTAGCGGCCTCTGCGCCGCCGGGAACCCCGAAGCCGGCTTGCGCGAATCCCAACGTTGAAGCGTCGGTGACCAACCCCGTGCAGCCGGACTACCCCGACTCGGCACGTGATCTCGGCCTCGGTGCGGTTACGGTGGAAGTCGAGGTAACGGTCGGACCGACCGGCAACCTCCAAGGAGCGACGGTCTACAAGAGTTCGAGCAACATGGCGATCGATCAGGCGGCTTTGCGCGCGGCTCGCGAGTCGACCTATTCGCCTAAGCTGGTGGAATGCTCGCCGACTACGGGCAACTATCTCTTTCGCGCTGACTTCCAACCGGACTAGGAGCCTGTCGGGCCTGGGCCCCCACGCTCGCCGATTCGCGTGCCATGAGCTATGAAACGCCGGCGGTTACTGCTGATTGCGATCGCGCTCTCGCTGTTGGTTCATTTCCTGGTCGCGCTTATTCTTCGCCCCACGACGCCGACTCCACAAAATCAAGCTGAAGTCGTATCGATCGAACGCCGTCCGGCAACAATCGCGGTCTCAAAAATCCCTCCCTCACCCCCGCCGCCTAGGCCGACACCGGCTCCGCGCGTGGTC
>JBAVTZ010000011.1:0-2962 GCA_049696515.1 Candidatus Cybelea sp.
GGGTCGGTGCTCGCACAAGCAAACCGCGCGACGCTCGAGCGCGCTTTGCTGGCGATCGCCCACAACGCCATCGCTTACGGACGCGATGAGGGTACCGTGTGCATGCGCGCCGTTCGCAACGACGACGCGGTACGAATCGAAATTGCCGACGATGGCCCGGGATTCACCCCCGATGCACTGGCACACGCTACCGAACGGTTCTGGCGCGGCGATGCCGCACATCCGCGCGGTGGCACCGGTCTCGGCCTGGCGATCGCCCGAACGATCGTCGAAGCCAATCGCGGCAGCCTGCAACTCGCCAACGCGGTGGATGGAGGCGCCATCGTAACTATTAAGCTGGCGGCCTCGTTCGACGATTCGGTGTCGTTCACGTAGCGTTCATCGTAGCGCGATAGGCTGATCGGATGAACCCGGCTCGGTTTTCCGTCCGCCACGCACGGGCCATCGCCTTTCTCACCGTCGCGCTGACCTTTGTGGGCGTTGGCGCGTATCTGCGTACGCCGGCGTCGATCTTTCCCGAAATGCGCTTCTCGCGCATTGACGTCGTCGCCGATGCCGGGGACTTACCGCCGGAGCAAGTGCGCACTGCGGTTACCCTACCGTTGGAGCGAGCCTTTCTCGGACTTCCCGCGGTGCAGCAAGTACAGGCAACTTCGTCGCAAGGCGGTTCCGAGCTCGTCGTGCAATTCGATCCTCACAGCGAAAGCGCAACCGATCTGCAGTATGTCAACGCCGCGATCTCGCAAACGCGCAGTCAGCTTCCCGCTGCCACCGCGCTGCAAGCCAACATCGTTACGCCTCAGACCGAACCGGTGCTCTCCTATGCCTTGACGTCACCCGAGCTCTCGCAGACGCTCGTGCGTGAATACGCCTTGCGCGCGATCGTGCCCGGGCTCTACGGCATCCCGGGATTGGCGCGGATCCTCGTTGTCGGCGGCGCGCAGCGCGAATATCACGTCGATCTCGATCCGGCCGCGCTGGCCGCGGCGGGTCTCTCCGCCCAAGACGTTGCCAACGCTCTCGCCGTCGCCAACGACGTTACCGCCGTCGGTTTAGCCCAGGGCGCCTCCCAACGCAGTGCGATCTTGGTGGATGCGGGACTACGCGATGCGGAGCAGCTCGCGCGGGTCGTGGTATCGGGTGGCGCCGGACGAAACTTTACCGTGGGATCGCTCGGAAGCGTGCGCCTTGGCGTTGCGCCGCTCACGAATCAAATGTCGTTCGACGCAACCCACGCGGTCGCCCTAAACTTCTACGCGCTTGCCGGTGCCGACAACGTGCGAATGGCGCGAGCGATTAATGCGCGACTCGCGGTGCTCGCCAATCGGATGCCCGGCATCATCACCCATCGCTATTGGGACGCCACCGTTCTCATCGTCGCCTCGCAGACGAGCCTACGCGATGCAATCTTGGTTGGCGCCCTGCTCGCGCTGGGCGTGATCTTCTTCTTCTTGCGGAACCTGCGCATGACGCTGGTCGCCGCGCTGGTGATTCCGATCGCGATGGCGATTGCAATCCTCGCGATTTCGCTCTTCGGCGAGACGCTCAACATCATGAGCGTGGGCGGCCTGGCGATTGCCGTTGGATTGATCATTGACGATGCGATCGTCGTCATCGAAAGAGTTGCCCGCACCTTGCATGACGACCCGGACCTATCCCTGGTGGAGGCGGTCGCCGCGACGATGCGGCGACTGGTCGCACCCATGACCGCCTCAACCCTAGCGACCGTCGTCGTCTTTATACCACTCGCATTGCTGAGCGGCGTTTCCGGCGCGTTCTTCCGCGCGCTCGCCCTGACGCTTTCGTGCGCGCTTTTGGTCTCGCTCGCGCTCGCGATCTTCGTGACGCCGCTGCTCTTCCGTTGGCTGCTGGCTCGCCGCACGCCGCACGATGAAAACGCTACGTTAGCCTTTGCATTGGAGCGCTACGAGCCGATTCTGCGTTGGGCATTGGCGCGGCGCCGCACGATTTACACACTCGCCGGGGGCGTGCTGGTAGTCACGGTGGCACTCGTAATCTTGCTTCCGAGCGACTTCCTGCCGCGTCTCGACGAAGGCCAGTTTGAGATCGCCTATCGGATGCCGGTCGGCACGACGCTGACGGCCAGCGACGCGGCCGCGTTCACCTTAGAACGCGCCGTCCTCGCCGACCCGGCGGTTGCAGCCGAGGGGCGCTTCACCGGAATTGACACGAATGGCTTCTCGCCGACTCCGGTGCGCGCGGGCATCATTCGCGTAAGGCTCAAACCACCCAACCAGCGGCCACCGTTTGAAATCGTCAGCGAGCGCCTGCGCGCCCGGCTAAGAGCCGTGGTGCCCGCCGCACAGCTCGAGGTGCATCAAATTCTCGAGGACATGATCGACGACGTCTCCGGAGCGCCCGCACCGATCGAGCTGGTGGTTAGCGGCAGCGATCAATCAACGCTGGTCGCCGCGGCAACGCGCATCGCCGGCGCGATGTCATCGGTGGCCGGCGTCACCGACATCTTTTCGGGGGTGAATCAGGACGATTCGACGTTGCGCGTGACGCCGAACTTCGCCGGACTCGCGCGCAGCGGCGCCGACACCGGCGCCTTGGCTTCGGGAATCGCCGCCGCGACGCAAGGGAGCGTGGCCACCAATCTCCCCGAATCCTCGATGATCGTACCGGTTCGCGTGACCGTCGCCGGCACCCCAAACGGCTTGCCGCAAACGGTGGCATTTGCCAACGGTTCCTTGCCGCTTGACGGGCTGGCGCGCACCGAGTTCGATCGCACGGCGAGCGACATCACCGAGATCAACGGTCAACGCGCGCTGCTCGTCACCGCCAACACGACCGGACGCAATCTGCCCGCGACCGTCGCCGCAATCCGCCGCGCGGTTGCGCGCGCCGGCCTTCCGCCGGGCTATCGCAGCGAGATTGCCGGAGCCTACCGCGCGCAGCAAGACTCGTTTCGCCAGTTTGCGCTCGTGATCTCCATTGC
>JBAVTZ010000012.1:0-41458 GCA_049696515.1 Candidatus Cybelea sp.
CTCCAGGCGCGCGCGGCGGAGATCTGGGCGCGATCGATCGCGCCCAAGCGATCGTAATCGCGGGCGAATCGCCGGCGGAACGAGCCCCGGTTCTCTGGCTGCGCGTTCGCAAAGCGGCGCTCCGTGCCGGTGCACGGATCGTGCAAGCTCGCGATGCTCGCGAAGCTCGAAGCGCGGTCGGCGATGCGACGCGCGTCGCGCTGATCTGGGACGGTGTCGATCTCGCGCTGGGAAGCAGCTACGCTCAAGCCTTCGCCGATCTCTCCGATCTGTCAACATATATCGCCAGCGAGCAGGCCAACGCGCGGGGAGCCGAAGCAATGGGGATGCTGCCCGGACGCGGACCCGGTTTTGTGAGAGTCGAGCAGGGAGATGGTACGTTTGGGATGTTCGAGCGCGCGCGTCGCGGCGAGTTGGGCGTTCTCTCGATCTTTGGAGCGAATCCTGTCCGCAACGCTGGTGATTCGGCGGTCGCGGAAGCGCTTGCCAAGACTCGATTTCTCGTGGTGAGCGATCTCTTCATGACGGAAACGGCGTCGAAGGCAACACTCGTGTTACCCGCTAAGGGCGCCTTCGAGAAAAACGGTACGACGACCAATCTCACCGGCGATCTCCTGCCGGTAAACGCCTCTCTTCAGGCTCCCGCGTTTGTTCGCTCGGATTTCGAGCTGCTACTCGGGCTGGCCGATCAGCTCGAGGTGGGCGTGCCGTCGCTGGACGAAATCGACCGGCTGGTGATCGCTTCCGTTGCCGCTGCGCCGGCGGATTTTACCTTTGGCGACGGTCGCTACGTGTCGGCGGCTCAGGGTGGCGTGTCTCAGGGTGAGGTACCGATACTTTCCGGCGGCGGTACTTGGCTGCACGATCCATGGCTGACCGGAATGAGGGCATAGAAGATGCCTTGGTGGCTCGAGACGCTCGTCAAATCGGCGATTCTGCTCTTCGTCGTCGTGACCTCATTCGCGTACGCGATGCTGGCAGAACGCAAAATCTTGGGTTGGATGCAGCTGCGGCCGGGGCCAAACCGGGTCGGCCCTTGGGGTCTGTTGCAGCCCGCTGCCGACGCCGCTAAGCTGATGCTCAAGGAAGATCTCACGCCCGAGACGGCCGACCGGCTCCTCTACAAGCTGGCACCATTCATCTCGCTGGTGACGGCCTTTTCAGTCTACGCGGTGATTCCGTTCGGTGCGTCGTCGTCGGGAACTACTTGGGCGATCGGCAACGTCAACGCCGGCATTCTCGTCATCCTCGCCATTAGCTCGCTGGGCGTCTACGGAATCTGTCTGGGCGGCTGGGCCTCGGGATCGAAATATCCGCTGCTCGGCAGCGTGCGTTCGACGGCCCAAACGATCAGTTACGAGCTGGCAATGTCGCTCTCGCTGGTTGGCGTGCTGATCCTCGCGGGGACGACCTCGCTGGACGGTATCGTCAACGCGCAGGCGCGCTGGTGGTTCGTACTACCGCAGTTTTTGGGCTTCGTCATCTATGCGATCACGGCGGTTGCCGAGACGAACCGTGCCCCGTTCGATCTGGTCGAGGCGGAAACCGAGCTGGTCGCCGGGTTCCACACCGAGTACTCGGGCTTGCGTTTCGGCCTGTTTTTTATCGCCGAGTACGTCAACATGCTGACTATTTCGTGTATCGCCACGCTGCTCTTTTTCGGTGGGTGGAATGCGCCGTTCGGTTTGACGATGATTCCGGGCGTGGCATGGTTCGTCGTCAAGGTGTTGTGCTTCATGTTCTTTTATATGTGGCTGCGCGCCACGCTGCCACGGCTGCGCTACGACCGGCTGATGGCGTTTGGCTGGAAGGTGTTGCTCCCGGTGGCGACTATCAATCTGATCGTCACGGCGATCGTCGTGGCTTACGCGGGGTAACTGAAACCGATGGCCTCACAGAAGCACCTCTTTAACGTCGGAGCGCTCCTCAAAGGATTGTCGATCACCTTCGGGTTTATGTTCCGCAAACGCCCGACGATCCAATATCCTTCGGTGAAGAAGCAGCACGCGCCCCGGTTCCATGGCCTTCACGAGCTCCGCCGCTACGCCGACGGAAAAGAACGCTGCATCGGCTGCGAGCTCTGTTCGAGCGTTTGTCCGGCGAACGCGATCACCGTCATCGGCGCGGAGAACTCTCCAGAGAATCGCCGCTCACCGGGCGAACGCTATGCGGCGCGGTACGAGATCGACGAGCTTCGCTGCATCTTCTGCGGCATGTGCGAGGAGGCGTGCCCGACCGACGCCATCGTGCTCACTCCATTCTTCGAAATGTCCGATTTTCGCCGCGGCGCATTCATCTACGACAAGGATCGTCTGCTCGTGCCGCCGGAGGCTGGTGTGGGTACGGCGCCCGACGAGCGCCCGGGTGGGATCCCCGGCGATCTCGGTCGCGTCGCGGAGATCAAATCGACGACCGACGTAACCACGGGCTACGACGCAACCTGGCGGGGAGAGATCCTCAAAACGCAGCGTCAAGGGCTGGCCATTCTCCGGCCTCGGTCGGACGAAGGCTACCCCGAGCGCGTCGAGAGGGACGACCAGTGATCGCTTTCTGGGCACTGGCAGCGATTGTCATTGCAAGCGCGGTGTGGACGATTGCGGCAAACAAGCCCGTGTACAGCGTCGTGGCACTGCTGGTCAACTTTGCCGCGCTCGCGGTGCTCTATGTCACCCTTTCGGCCGAGTTCTTGGCCATGGTCCAAATAATCATCTATGCCGGTGCGATCTTGGTGCTCTTCGTCTTCGTGATCGCGCTGCTCGGGAGCGGAGTCCGAGCGTTCGCGACCGGGCCGAATCGCGTGCCGTTCATCTGGATACCCGCCGGGATCATCGTGCTGGCGGCGCTAGGATTCCTGGTCTACGCCGATTCAGGAGCTCCATTAACGGTGGCGCCCCCAAGCGCACCGGTGGGTGCACCTGGCGTGTTCGGCAGCGTGGCCGACTTCGGCAAGGCGCTCTTTACCGTGCACCTCTTGCCATTTGAAGTCACGGCGCTAATCTTGATGGTCGCGGTTATCGGCGTTATCACGGTGGGTGGCGAGCAGATGCGACAAGGCTCCACGCGTCCCCACGAGGCGGTAGTCGAGCGGGAGATGCGCGAAGCGATTCTGCGTGAGGGAAAAGGCTAATGGCCGTTCCGATCGCCAACTACGTTGCCCTCGCCTCGGTAATGTTCTTTATCGGCGTCATCGGGGTGATCGTTCGGCGCAATCCGTTGATCATGCTGATGAGCATCGAGCTGATGTTCAATGCCGCCAACCTGCTCTTCATCGCCTTCGCGCGCGTATGGCTGCAGAATGCGGGCCACATCTTCGCCTTTCTCGTGATCACGGTCGCCGCCGCTGAGGCCGCCATCGGCCTGGTCATCATCGTGACGACCTTCCGCCCAGAAAAATACGTGGACGTAGACGATATAAGGACGCTACATGGCTAGACGGACTTGCGCGCACGGTGAGGCTACGGGGACGCTCCGCTCCTCCCTTCACACGCCCCTCAGCCCCACGGTGTGTACGATCCGACCTAGCCACGTGCTAGACGGCGGAAGCGCCTGACGATGCACGCCTTGGGTATTAGCGGGTCGTATCCGCTTCTGGTCGCGTTGTGGCTGCTGCCGTTGCTCGGCGCCGTCCTCTGTTGGGCCTTTGGCCCAAAGTTAAAGGCGGTTGCCGGATGGCTCGTTTCGGCGCTGATTGGATGCTCGTTCGTGCTGGCCGTGCTGTCCTGGGGTGCCGGGACGCAGAATACCGGCGGCGCGGTAGGTGCAAATCAGCCGCTATTTTCGTGGATGCCGGGGTTCCAGTTTGGGCTTTTGCTCGATCCGCTCTCGCTGCTATGGACCTTCATCATCACCGGCGTCGGCTTTCTAATCGTCCTGTACTCCGTCGGCTACATGGATGGCGACCGCGCTTTCGCGCGTTTCTTCGCCTACATGAGCTTCTTTGTCTTCGCGATGCTGACGCTGGTGCTCTCCGACAACTTTGTCGGGTTGCTCGTGGGTTGGGGTCTCGTGGGTTTGGCCTCGTACTTTCTCATTGGATTCTGGTTCGATCGGCCGTCGGCCGTGGCAGCCGCGCGCAAGGCCTTCGTGATCAACGTGGTCGGCGATGCCGGCATGATGTTTGCAATCGTGCTGATCGTCGCCAACGTCCATGCGATCGGTTTCGGCGACGTGTTCTCCGCCGTCGGCACGTACGGCCCGGGCCTGCTTTTTGCGATTTGCCTGGCGCTTTTTATCGGCGCGGCCGCGAAATCCGCGCAAGTTCCGCTGCACACCTGGCTGCCGGACGCGATGGAAGGCCCCACGCCCGTCTCCGCGTTGATTCACGCTGCCACGATGGTCACGGCCGGTGTTTATCTGGTCGCGCGGTGCGCACCGCTGTGGAGTCATAGTCCCAACGCGCAGCTTTTGGTCGGCACGGTCGGCGGCGTTACCGCGCTCGGTGGCGCGATCCTCGGTGCGGCGCAGTGGGACATCAAACGCATCCTGGCCTACTCGACGATGTCGCAGATCGGCTATATGATCATGGGCGTCGGCGTCGGCGCGTACGAAGGCGGGATCGCGCACTTCTTCACGCATGCGTTTTTCAAGGCGCAGCTCTTCCTGGGTTCGGGTCTCGTCATTCATGCGCTTGCGAACGAACAAGACGTTCGGCGCATGGGCGGCTTGTGGCGTAAAATGCCTTTTGCCTTCTGGGTGATGCTCACCGGGGTTCTCTCGATCTGCGGCGTCCCCGGTTTCAGCGGCTTTTTCTCTAAGGATCAGGTGATCTACGGTACCTTGCAGCACGGGTATCCGTGGCTCTATGCGCTCGGTATCGTTACTGCCGGGATCACGGCCTACTATATGTTCCGGTTGCTCTTCATCGCGTTCTTGGGCGAGTATCGCGGTGACGTCGATCCGAAAGAGTTGGGAATCGAACATTCGGTGCAGACCGGCCCGTTGCCCGAGGATGAGGGAACGCAGCACGCTCACGCTCCGGCTTGGATAATGAACGCCCCGGTCGCGATTCTGGTCGTCCCCAGCGTTGCGATTGGGGCGGCGTTGATGTTTGGCGGCGAGAACTCGCCGTGGGCGCGATACTTTGCGCCGCTCTTCGGACCGCAATCGGCGACGGTTTCCTCTGCCGGAACTCCGGCGATCTCGGAAGCTCTTACCTCCGCGATCGTCGTCGTCTTGGTGGCGATCGGATTCGCGATAGCCTGGAGGCGGTACGCTACCCAGGCCGCACAGCGTGGTGCGGTCGCGCGCCTGCGCGACGAAAGCCTCCGGATGCCGGCAGTGCTTACCAATCTCTTCTACGCGGACGCCGCGATCGACCTGATCTTCGTGCGGCCCGCACAGTACCTCGGCAGAATCTTTGGACGTTTGTTCGATCCGACGGTGCTCGATGGAGCCGTCCGCGACCTGGCATTTTGGGCGCGCTGGCTTGGCGAAGTCGTTCGATCGTTTCAAACGGGCCTGGTACGTACCTACGCGCTCTTGCTGGTTTTCGGTGCTACCTTGTTCATCGTCTACTACGCGGTTGCAGGCCGTTAAATGCCGTTAGTGCTCGTAACCATCTTCCTACCGATCGTCGCCGGCGCACTGCTCTTGGCGGTGCCCCGCGAAGCGCGGGCGCTCTCTCGAACGATCGGGACGCTGGTCGCGGTGGTTACCGTGGTCACCCTGCTCGCAGCGGGGAACAGCGAATGGAGCTTCCACTGGCTGGCCCGTCCATTCATCGCCGCATTTCATTTTGGTGCGACGCCGCTCTCCTTTTGGCTTGCGCTACTGCTGGCGGTTTCCACTGCATGCGCGGTGGCGGCCAGCCGCGTTCCCCGCACGCGCGACTTCGTCGCATGGATGCTAGTGCTCGAGGGCTCGATGCTCGGGCTCTTCTTAACCCGCGACCTGCTGGTCTTCGCGCTTTTTTGGGACCTGATGCTCGTGCCGGTCTTCTTCGTGCTGATTGGTTGGGGCGAGCATCCGGCGACTGCTTGGCGCTACTTCATCTATAACTTTGCCGGAGGCTTGACACTGCTGCTTGCAACCGCCGCCTTTGGAATCATCTACGGATCGACCGACGTGATCGGACGCAGTGGGGCTCACCTCGTCGGCGGTTGGGCGCCATGGATTTACGCGGGCTTCGCCTTCGCGTTTTTGGTGAAAACCCCGGTTTGGCCGCTGCACACATGGATGCCGCCGACCTACAGCGGATTGCCGTCGCCGATGGTCGCGGTGGTTTCGGCGGTGCAATCGAAGGCCGGACTTTACGGATTCCTCGCCATCGCCCTAACGCTGGTGCCGGAGTACGTTCGCCAATACGCCGAGCCGCTGATGGTGCTGGGTGCGATCTCGCTCATCTACGGCGCGGTGATTGCGCTGGTGCAGAACGACGCCAAGCGGGTCGTGGCCTATTCATCGCTTTCGCACCTCGGCCTCATCATCATCGCGGTTGCTTCGGGGAACGGCTTGGCGTTGAAGGGGGCGCTGGTCTATATCGTCGCGCACGGCCTGTTCTCTGCAGCGCTGTTTCTCGTGCTTGGCTATATCGAGGAGCGCGAAGAGACGCGCTCACTGCTTCGCTTGGGCGGCTTGGGCTGGAAGAATCCGCGTCTGGCCGGTGCGCTCTGTCTAGCCGCACTTGCCGCGCTCGGATTGCCGGGCTTGGCCGGATTCGTCGGTGAGTTGTTGATTATAATCGGCGTCTATCAGGCCGGTTTCGTTTGGCCGGTGATCGTCGCACTTATTGCCATCGTCCTCGCATCAGCCTACATGTTGCGTCTCTATCAAGACATCATGAACGGCCCGCCGGTCGAAGACGTGCCGGTGCGCGCCGACCTTAGCTGGGCGGAAGCGCTCGCGGTTGCGCCGTTGCTCGCCGCGTTGATCGTGATCGGTGTCTTCCCGGCGCCGCTGCTCGCCGGCTCTGATACCGTGGCTTCGGCCCAGTCAGCGCGGGTGCCATGACACTGCCGTTCACCAGTGCCGATTGGTTCGCTATTCTTCCGCTGAGCATCGTCGCCGTCGCAGCGCTGGTCGTGCTCGTCGTCGACCTGCTCTCGCGGCGAGAAGAGCAACGCTATCTCTCGATCGGAATCGGTCTGCTGGGTGTACTTGTCGCCGCGATTTTCGCCGCTCGTCAGTTCGGTCACGACCACGACGCATTCTTCGGCGGGTTCATGACTGGTGGCTTTGCGACCGTCTTTCAAGAGATCATCTTAATCGCGGCGGCCGGTTCGCTGATACTTTTTGGGGCGCTCGGACCGGCCCAGCGTATAGCCGGGATGACCGCGATCATGCTCTGGAGCACCTGCGGGGCAATGCTGATGGCCGGCGCAGCAAACCTGATGACGATCTTCCTCGGCCTTGAGTTGCTCTCGCTCGGTCTGTACGCGCTTTGCGGCGCCGTCGATCGTAAAACCGCGCGAGAATCTGCCCTCAAGTACTTGATCCTCAGCTCGACGGCCACTGGTTTCTTGCTCTTCGGTGCAGCCTTGCTCTTCGGCGTGACCGGCAGCGTCAGGCTTGCGGATTTCGTCAATCCGTTGCTTGCATCGAACCCGCTCTTCTGGATGGGTGCCGGCATGTTTCTGATCGGCTTCGTCTTTAAACTGAGTCTTGTGCCGTTGCACACTTGGACGCCGGACGTATTTGAAGGCGCGCCGCTCCCGGTCACGGCATTCATGAGCGTGGCGACCAAGGCGGGAGCGCTTGCAGTATTCGCCCGCTTCATCTATGCCGCATTGCCTCCGGGAACCGGCGACCGGCTCCTGCTCCCGGTCTGGATCGCTGCCGGCATCTCAATGATCGTCGGCAACGTTGGAATGCTCGCGCAGCACGACCTCAAGCGATTGCTGGCGTATTCGGGTATCGCTCAAATCGGTTATATCCTCGTCGCACTCGCGGGTCGTTCACCACTTGGCTTACGGTACGCACTCTATTATCTGTTGGCCTACGCCTTTATGAACCTGGGCGCATTTGCAGTTGCTGCGGCAATTTCGGGAGACGGCGAGGAAGGCGCGCAACTGCGCAGTTATCGCGGGTTAGCGCAGCGCCGCCCCTGGCTCGCGGCGGCAATGACGATCTTCATGCTCGCCTTAGCGGGATTACCGCCAACCGCCGGTTTCCTCGGAAAAATCTTGATCTTGGCCACCAGCGAGGCGAACGGCTATCTTTGGCTCGGCGCGTTGCTGATCGTCGGAACCGCCATCTCGCTCTATGCCTATGCCAAAGTCGTGCGCGCGATGTACGAACCCGGGACCGGTCACCTACCACGCGATTTTCGCCCCTTTGTGCCGCTTGCTTGGGCTAGTGCGGCGGTCTGTGCCGTCCTGGTAATCGCGATGACGTTTTACCCGTTGACGCCGAGCGACGTTCTGCCGCTGGTGCGCTAGCGGCCAGTCGGGCGGCGGTCACGGCGCGGTTGGCCGGTGCGCTATAGTAGGGTTGAGGTACCCCGACATGATTCGACGCATCCTGTTTGGCTTGGCCCTTCTCGCGCTACCGCTGGGGGCCACGCGCGTCGCCTTGGGGCAAACGGTCATCATTCCCGGCGATGCTCATGCGGCGGCCGATCAGCAGGTCGCTATAGGCTTCGCTCGGGAGTTGATTGCCGCCGGCGACATGGACGAGGCGGTCAAGCAACTTGCCGCGTTCGTTGCAACCCATCCAAATGCGAGCGAAGCAGCCCGCTTCCTCGGCGACCTTTACTATCGGCAGGGGCGCTTCGATCGCGCCGAAGCCGTCTACAAGCAGCTGCTCGCAGCCAACACCCAGGATAAAGAGACGCACAACCGCTTAGGCGTCGTGTATGCGACCGAGAACCGCGTGGATGCCGCGATCGGAGAGTTCGAGAGCGCACTCCCCGGTACCGACTCGATTCGGGACCTCGTCTACCTTCATTTACGTAAGGGCGACCTGCCGCAGTATCGCGACCAGATGGTCCAGGAAGCCGACTCAGAACCGACCGACGCTGACATTCAGGAAGAGCTCGGGGAGATTTTCGAAACCCTGCACCGCCCGTACGAGGCGATCACCTATTATCGCCGCGCCCTCGACAGCAACGGCCGGTCGATTGCCGCGCTCAACGGTCTGGGGATGACCTATTTGGACGTGCACGACTATAAGACGGCGATGCAGAGCATCGAGGACTGTCTCAACATCGACCCGGACAACTATGCCTGCCACGACAACCTCGGTGTTGCGAAAATCCAAGCTGGGCTTGACGAAGATGCGCTTGCGGAGTTCAAACGAGCCAATCGGCTGGAGCCCGAGCGCCCCGAGGCGCTGGTCAACTTCGGCTACCTCGCCGATAAGCGTGGCGACTGGAAGCGCGCAGTCGCATATTACGTGCAGGCTATTGCGGTCGACCCGTACGTGCCCGAATCGTACGTGAACTTGGGAATCGACTACGAACGCAACGGGCTCAATGCGCTCGCGCAATCCGCGCTGCTGAAAGGCGTTGCCGCGGTGCCGTACGACGGCCGCGTGCGCTACTTGCTCGCGCGCGCCTATGTCGCAGAGGGGCAGAGAGCCTTAGCACTCGCAGAGCTCAAGGCCGCTGAAGCATCGCTCGATCCCGACGTCGCGCAAATTGCCAAGGAAGAATCGGCCCGTCTTACGACCGGCTCTCCCGCGACCGCGCCCCAGTAGAATTGGCCGCTTAGTCTTTCGCTATACAGTCGATTTCTAGACGAGCGCCCCGCGGCAGCGCTGCGACCGCGACGGTCGAGCGTGCGGGCTTGGTGGCGCCGAAGTATTTTTCGTAGACCGCGTTCACGGCGGGAAAGTCGCCCATGTCGACGAGGAAGATCGTCGTCTTGACGACGTTGCCCCACTCGTAGCCGGCAGCGCAGAGCACTGCGCCGAGGTTTTCGAGCACCCGTTCGGCTTGTGCGGCGGCGTCTCCGGAAACCATCTCTCCGGTTTGCGGATCGAGCGCGATTTGACCGCTGCAATAGAGCTCTCTGCCGCATTCAACGGCCTGGCTGTACGGCCCGATCGGACGAGGTGCGTGGTGCGTGTGGACGTGTTCTACTTTCATTTTACACCGGCGTTTCTTGAGCGACGCTTGCTGACGGCGTGTCGCCGTGGGACATCGTGCCTTTGAATGCCATGGGCGGCTCGTCAATATCGAAGTTCTTTTGATAGAGCGCGTCGATGCGGGCGAGCTCGTCGGCACGCAGCGCCGGGGTCTCCGGCGCGGTAGCGAACTCCACGAGCTGCTCGCGGTCGTAGATGTTCGGCAGAACGGTCATGACCCGCGGCTCATTCAGCAGCCAGGAGATCGCCGCTTGTCCGAGCGTACGATTAGGCAGCTCGAGAAATCGTAGCTGCGCGACCTTCTGGACGCCGTTGATCAGCCATTCGCGCGGGCGGTGGCTACGATGGTCGTTCTTCGGAAAAGTCGTATCGGCCGTGTAACGGCCTTCCAGCATTCCGCTCGAGTGCGGTACGCGAATCATGTAACCGGTATTCGCGCCGGTCTCGTAGGCAGCGCGAACTTGCTGGTTTCCCGGGTATTGCTCGAGCATGTTCCAGATGATCTGCAAACTGGGAACGTTGCGGCGAACCGCTTCGACCCCTTCGTACAGCCAACCAATCGCCGGTCCGAGCGCAACGCCGTATAGCCGAATCTTCCCTTCGCGCCGCAGCGATTCGAGCAGCTCCCAGAGAGCGTCGTCTTCAATCTGCGCCATGCGCGCGTTATGCATCTGGTAAATATCGATGTAGTCGGTGCGCAGCCGGAGCAACGATGCTTCCAATGCTTGGCGTACGAACGTCGGCGAGAAGTTTTGGGGCAACTCGAGCTGGCCGCGCCGCTTCTCGGACGGGCTGGAGAAATCGTAACCGAACTTGGTTGCGTAGACGACTCGCTCGCGCCGGTCCGCGAAGGCCTTGGCCAGCTGCTCTTCACTCCGGCCGTTGCCGTACGTGTCGGCAGCATCGTAGAAAGTGATCCCAAGATCGTAAGCGGCGTGCATCAGCGCGACGGCTTCGTCGTCGCTCTTTTCACCCCACCAGCCCGTCGAGGTCGTCCAGAGACCAAAGCCGACTTCGCTCACGGTTACGTCGCTGTTTGGGTAGGTCCGGTACTTCATACCAGGGCCTTCTCCGTCTGGGGCGCTAACACTCCAGATGATGGACGGAGCGAGCACGCTGCGAGATGCGTTCAACGGGGTCGGAGCGTGGATCCAGGAGTACTTCGATCATCCCGAATCCTATCGCGTGATGCCGCAGTTGCGCCCCGGCGATGTTGCGGCCGCGCTTCCTGTCGAAGCTCCCGAGCTCGGCGAGCCGTTCGAGCGGATCCTCGCCGATTTCGAGCGGATCGTGGTCCCGACGACGACGCACTGGAACCATCCGCGGTTCTTTGCGTACTTTGCGACCAGCGCTGCCCCGGCGGCAATCGCGGCGGAGGCCCTAGCTGCGACGCTCGACGTCAAGGCGATGCTCTGGCGGACGTCGCCGGCGGCGACCGAGCTGGAACAGGTGATGATGCGCTGGCTCGGGCGACTGCTCGGGTTACCGTCCGACTGGACCGGGATCATATACGATACCGCCTCGATCGCCGGCTTTACCGCGCTTGCCGCGGCGCGGGAGGCGCTCGACCTTCAGATTCGCGAGCAGGGCATGACCGGAAGAAACCTGCCCGCCTTGCGCGTCTACGTTACCGAAGAGACGCACTCGCACGTCGAGAAAGCGGCGATCGCGCTCGGAGTCGGGCAGCATAACGTCGTGCGCGTGCCGTGTGACGACGCCTTCCGCATGCGTCCCGAAGAGCTGCGCAAGAAGATCGAGGTCGATCTCGCGGCCGGAATGCGGCCGCTCGCGATCGTTGCGACCGTTGGGACGACGTCAACGACTTCGATCGATCCGGTTGTGGCGCTGGGCAAAATCGCGCGCACGTACGGCGTGTGGCTCCATGTAGATGCAGCCTATGCGGGCATCGCGGCGATCGTTCCAGAGTTTCGTTCATTGCTCGACGGCGTCGAGCTCGCCGATTCGCTGGTCGTCAATCCTCACAAGTGGATGTTCGTTCCAATGGATTGTTCGGTGCTCTTCGTGAAGGACGAAGCAATCATTCGCCGCGCATTTAGCCTCGTACCGGAATATCTGGCCACGCCCGAAGCCGGCGCGATCAACTACATGGACTACGGCCTGCAGTTGGGGCGCCGCTTTCGTGCCCTGAAGCTCTGGTTCGTCCTGCGCCACTTTGGAGCCGAAGGGATTCGTAGCCGCCTTCGCACGCATATCCGGCTGGCGCAGGAGTTCGCCTCGTGGGTGCGTGCCGAGCCGGATTGGGAAGTCCTCGCCCCCCATCCGCTTTCGGTCGTTTGTTTCCGGTATGCGCCGCCGGGTATGGACGAACGCCGGCTCGAGGAGCTCAATGCCTCGATTATGCACGCCGTCAATGCGACGGGCGAAATCTTTATCTCGCACACCAAGATCAGGGGGCGCTACGCGATCCGGCTCGCGATCGGCAATCTGCGCACGCAGCGCAGCGACGTCGAGCACGCCTGGCACATTTTAAAACGCGAAGCCCAGCGCGCCATGTCATCCTGAGCGGAGTCGAAGGGTCCGGCTAGTCTTGTCGCTCCGATGCGGCTCTTGCTCTAAACTGTGTGCGTCGATGGCGCAGCCTCGACGTTGGTTGGAGCAGCGTCTCGCCGGACGTTAAGAACCGCGCGAGCGTGCGACCCGCCGTCGAAGCGCTTGGTGACGTTCAAGTCCTCGCTCAGCGACCAGACGATGAACAGACCGCGTCCTCGTTCGCTCAGGAGATCCGTCGGGAGGCGAGGAGCGAAAGCGAACCCCGGGCCTCGATCGAGCATGTGCAGGACGGGGGAGCCCACGCTCCAATCGAGCACTACCTCGATCGTCCCGGGTGCGTAGCGAAACGCGTTACCGATCAGTTCGCCGAAGACCAATTCGGCAGTATAGAGATCACTGCTGCGTGCGCCGGCTTCTTCGAGGGCATGCACGAACTCGTGGCGAGCTGTGCTTGCGGTTTCGGCATCCGCAGAGTCAAACGTCCAACGATGCACCCGGTCGGTCAGATGCGTTGCGTCGCTCCGGGTCGTCGGCGATTCGAGCCGCATCGTCAAAATCACGACGTCGTCGTCGACGCCGTCTGTGATCATGGCATGGTACAGCGCCTTCGCGGGGTTCGCGCTCGAAGCAACTCTCGCACGCCGAACCGCGGCCGCCAAACGCCGTTCGCCAAGAACGACGTCGCGCTGCGACTCGGTGAGCCCGTCCGTATAAAAGACCAGGAGTGAGTTTGGCTCGATTTCGACGACGTGCTCGGTCGCTTCACCGCGAATTCGCAGGCCCAGCGGCAAATCGGATCCTTCGAGCGTCTTTACCTCGCCGCTCGCGTTTCGCACCAACGGCAGCGGATGTCCGGCGACCGCGTAGGTGAGGGTTTCTGCTACCTTATCGAAGACACCGACGAAAGCGGTGACGAACGTATCGGGGTACTCCACCTTAAGTGTCCGGTCCGCTGCGTCGAGCATCGCGAGCGGCTCGGCATACCCTTGCGCTACGCCGCGAATCACTTGCCGCATCGACGACATAATCACCGCAGCGGCGAGCCCGGTTCCGGCGACGTCTCCGATCGAGATGACGATGCGACCGTCGGGGAGTTGCAGTGCATCATACCAATCCCCGCCGACTTGCGCGCACGCGCTGCCTGGAACGTAGATTCTGTGGAAACGGATGCCGGGCACCTCCGGCAGCGAGACCGGCAACGCCGCGCGCTGGAATTCCGTTGCGACCTCGCGTTCGCGTTCGTACAAGCGCGCGTTTTCGATCGCGGTTGCGGCTCGCTTTGCGAGCTCTTCGAAGAGCGGGATATCGGACTCTTCGTACCGGCGGGGCGTTTCGGACCAGTAGGCGACGAGGGAGCCGAGAGTACCGTTTCGCGTGCGAAGCGGTACCGTCACGGTCGAACGAGGATTCAAGGCGCGAATCACGCGCGAGGTGCCAGGAGCCGCGGCCCGTTCGAGAAGCTCGGGAGCGATTTGGGCCAGGCTCCAAGGTCGCCGCCTGCGTAGAGCATCGATAACGTGCTGCTCGAACTCCGGCTTGTGATTGTAACGATTGCATAGCTGCCGCACGACGGAGGCTTTGCGGGGATCTGCATGAATCGCGGCAACGGTCTTGAGCCGGTTCCGTTCATCCAGCAGATCGATCGCGGCCCAGTCACCGAGCTCTGGGATGATGATTTCCAGCAGGCGACGGAGCGTCGTCTGCAAATCCAGCGATTCTGCGAGCGCTTCGCCGGTCTTAGCCAAGAAGGCAAGGCGCTGTCTGTTGCGATGGTCTTCGTCGATGTCCGTCCGCCTCTCCTTGGCTCAAGTGCCTGCGACGAAGACTAACAAAAAGTTCGCCCGTCCGGAACCGTACAGCACGTGGTTTTGCCACTCAGTTACTGCTACAGTTGCTCACGTAGCGTAGCCAGTTGCTGGCTCGAAGCGCCAAAGGGTCGCTAAACGGACCCTCTTGCCAGGTGGCGGCGGACGCTCTTGAAGAAGTATCGTCTGTGCGTTGTCTTGAGAAGACTTGGTGTTCGCTTACTATCCTTGCGGCGGTTGCTTCCCTTGCCGGTTGCTCGAGCGGCCGTATGGCGGCCCCGCAACTCCCGATCAGTTCGTCGGTCGTACTCGAGGCAGTCCGGCCCGACGCCAACTTTTACGGCAATGACATCTACTCGTCGCAGCCCTCTCGCAACGATCTGTTGCCCTCTGGCAATAACCTGTTGCCCTCCGGAAAAGATCTGTCGCCCTCGGGCAACGATCTGTCGGTATACACGCGAAAAGGCCTTTCACTCAAGCTGCTTGAGACGTTAAGCAAGGGGGTATCGGCACCACAAGGAACCGTTACGACGCCGTCGGGTTGGTGGTACGTTGCAAACAGCGGCGATGCGAACGTTCTCATCTATCGGTCCACGCGGAAGGGACCCAAGGGCCCGGTTGCGACCCTCGACGACAGCGGCGAGGTACCGATTGACGTCAGCGTCACGCCCAATCGGGGCCTAGTTGCGGTTTCAAATTCAGGGAGCGCCGGCAGCGGCACCGGCAGCGTGAGCGTTTACCTAAACCAGGCCTCGCAGCCGTCTCGCGTTCTCACCTACGGTAGCGATCTGCTTGCGGGCCAGGGCGTTGCGATTGATCCCGAAGGCAACTGCTTCTGGAGTTTCAACGACGTCAGCAATCCCCTCGCGCTCGCCTCGATCGTAGAGTTCGATCAGTGCAGCGGAAGGGGGACACTCGTCATATCAGGGATTACGCACGCCGGCGGTCTGGTCTTCGACCGGAGCGGCAACCTCTACTACATCGATGAAGTCCTCGGCATCTACAAGTGCCGGAAAACTTCGCATTGCAAGCTCTTTTCCATCGGCTTCGGCTTGCCGACCAACCTCAACTTCGATGCTAAGCAGAAGCACCTATGGGTCGCCGACGCGTTAGGCTTCATCGATGCCGTGAACCCTCAGACTGGCTTCATCGAACTTCAGACGATCTCGATCGACGGCGACCCATACGGAATAGCGCCCTCGCCCGGAGGCTAGTGCTCACGACAACCGGCGCGGACCTTTCCAGCCTGCTCAGACGCTTTCGAACGCAGGCCGGCCTTTCGCAACAAAAGCTTGCGGACCGCGCCCTCATTAGCGTTCAAGCCGTTTCGGCTTTGGAGCGTGGCAGCCGGAAAGTTCCGTATCAGTACACCCTCGACCGCATCGCCGAGGCGCTTGCGCTTACCGAAGAAGCTCGCATCGAGCTCGAGCTATCGGCGAGACGCGCGCGCGGATTGCGGCTCGAGGAATCCGTCAAAACGCCGCCTCAAAATCTGCCCCTCCAGCTCACCTCTTTTTTCGGCCGCGCAGAGGTCGTCAAAGAGATCGTCGACCTTCTCGCGCATACGCCGCTCGTCAGCATCGTTGGAACGGGCGGGGCCGGCAAAACGCGCGTAGCCGTCGCTGTCGGAACCGCACTGCTCAACAGCTTCGCCGATGGGGTTTGGTTCGTCGACCTCTCAACTATTAACGACTCGGCATTAGTGCCGCAGGCTCTAGCGGCCGCGCTTCGCGTGCAGGAATCCCCGAACCGCCCGCTCTTGGAAGCGCTTATCGCGTACCTCGGGCGAAAACGAGTCTTGATCGTCTTCGACAACTGCGAACACGTTATGTCGGGCGCACGAATGGTCGTTGAATCGCTCCTGCGCGAGTGTCCCGACGCAACACTGCTCGCGACCAGCCGCGAGGCACTGAGCGTAACGGGCGAACGCGCATATCTCATCCCGCCGCTCGCCGTTCCGCTTCGCGGAATACCGACGCCCGAAGAAGCGCTTCGCTACGGGGCCATCGAGCTGTTCGTCGATCGTATGCGTGCCGTCGACTCGCAAGTCGTGGTAACGCGCGAGAACGTAGAGCCGATCGTGGAAATCTGCCGGCGCCTGAACGGTCTGCCGCTCGCGCTCGAGCTGGCAGCGGTCCGCACCGCAGTCCTTTCTCCCAGCCAGATTTGTGAGCGCCTCGATAGCGTCTTCAATGTTCTCACCGGCAACGTCACTAGCGTCATTCCGCGACATCAGACGATGCGCGCCATCATCGACTGGAGCTACGGACTGCTCTCCTCGCAGGCGCGTCTACTCTTCACTCGCCTCGCGATTTTTTCCGGGGGCTTCTCGCTCGAATCTGCGAGCGCTGTCTGCTGTGACGAACGGCTTCCGGCCGTCGATCTGTTGGAGTTGCTTTCGTCGCTTGTCGCGCAATCCCTGATCGCGGTCGATTTCAAGCGCGAAAATTCGCGCTATTATCTCCTCGAGGCGACGCGGCAATACGCGTTGGAAAAGCTGGAGGAAAACGGCGAACGAACGGCTCTGGCCCAGCGGCACTTGGTTGCGTTTCTGCAAGTGGCCGAGCGGCTCGACCGTGATTGGTATGACGCTCCGGAACGGTCTTGGTTCCAAGATGCGGAAGCGGAAGTCGGTAACTTTCGCATTGCCCTCGCCTGGTCGCTCGCCGAGCGTCGTGATCTATGCTCGGGTCGCGTGCTCGCCGCGGCACTGGGCCGCATCTGGTACTCGATCGCTCCAGTGGAGGGGCGGCGATGGGTTCGCCTCGCGATCGATTGCAGCGACGACGAAACGCCGCCCGAGGTGCTTGCGCGTCTATACGTCGCCGATGCGGAGTTATGCGGTTCGCTTGGCGAGTACAAAGCTTCTCTATCGGCGGCGCAGCAAGCCCTGCAGCTCGACGACGGACTCGACGAATTGCAGCTAGCTCGCGCACAGCAAGCCGCAGGAAGCGCGCTCGGGGGAGTAGGCCGCGACGGCGAAGGCCAGACCCTTCTTGAAGTGGCGCTCGCCGTTTCGCGGCTGCTCGATAACCGCCGGATGCAGGCCCTCGTGCTGGGCGACCTCGGAACGGCGCGTTCGCGATGTGGGGACTTCGAGGGTGCAAGACGATTTTACGCCGACGCGCTGGCCTATTACGAGGCGCTCAATCTCGAACGGCCCGCTGCGTCGATCGCCGGGAAACTTGCCGAGGTCGAGTTTACGGCCGGCGACGCGGCTAGGGCTTTACAGCTCGCCGAGGAAGCTCGCGCGGCGCACGAAGCCATGCAGAACCGCCGCGCCGTCGCGAACGACCTTTGCAATATGGCGGCCTATTTCATCGCTCTGGACTGTTTCGACGACGCCCGTGCCTGTGCAACACAGGCGCTGCTTGCCGTCCGCGACGTGAAGCAGACGGTGCTCACGGCCTACGTGCTTCAGCATCTGGCAGCGGTAGGGGTATTGCAAGGGCAGTCCGAGCAGCGCAGGGTCGCTGCCGCTCCCAAGCGCGCGATGTTGCTCGGATTCGTGGACGCTTGGCTTACGAAGCTGGAAGCGCGGCGCGAATATACCGAGCGCCAGGAGTACGAGCGGGTCATCGCCGCGCTGCGGGCAGCGATGGGCGATCACCTGGCGAGCACCATGGCCCATGGCGCCGAATGGACCGAGGCCGTCGCCGTGGCCGTCGCACTCGAAATATAACCCGGCAATCAAGTACCTCCGCAAGCAGAACCCCACGTCGGACGTTGGTCATGATTGACGCGGTTCTGACGATAGCGCTCGCATCGCAGCGAGTAATCATCACCAATGGTGGAACGCTCGTCGAACGTTTTCGCAAAGGAGCAGTTTACGGCAACAGCGAGGCGCTACGCTTTCGGATCACACTATAGAATAAACTTCACGCCGAAGGCGCGGCGTCGATAGCGTTGTCATCCTGAGCGAAGGTGCGGAGCACCGGAGTCGAAGGACGGGCACACGTTGCGCACTGAGCGAAGCGCAGCGAGTCGAAGAGTGCGCAAATCTCGTGGACGTTTCTTGTTCGTCGCCCTTCGGCTCCGCTCAGGATGACAAGGGGAGATGTCCTTCGACTCCGCTCAGGATGACAAGGGGAAATGTCCTTCGACTCCGCTCAGGATGACAAGGTGAGCTAGTACACGCGCAGGTATTGATCGCGTTCCCAGGGATGGACGGCGCGGCGGTAACGTTCGTACTCTTCGAGTTTTGCGTCACGGAAGGCATGGTAGAGATGGTCGCCGAGCGCGGCCTGTATAACGCTGTCGGCATCGAGCTCGGCAATCGCTTGTCGCAAGGATTTGGGCAGCGTGCCGATCCCGCGCTCGCGCCGCTCCCGCTCGTTCAGATCGTAGGTCGATCCTACCAGCGGCGGCCCGGGCAGGATGCTGCGCTCTGTGCCGTCGCTCGCAGCGCCGATCAATACCGCGAGTGCGAGATAGGGATTGCAAGCCGGATCGGGGCTGCGCATCTCGATGCGCGCAGGTTTCTGGCTGGGCGGGACGCGTACCAGCGCGTTTGCACTGCGTTCTGACCACACCGCGTAGATCGGTGCGTCCCAGGCTGCGACCAAACGCTTATATGAGTTGACGGTAGGATTGCAAATCGCCGTCGTCGCGGGCGCGTGCGCGAGCAATCCGCCGACGATGTAGAGCGCCGTTTCCTCGTCGCTCGCGTCGCCGAGGCGGAAATCGGCGTGGAGACCGCTGCCCGCACACGCTTCCAGCGGCTTGGGCATAAAGGTCGCCTCCAAATCAAAATCGGCGGCAACGTGCTTCGCGATGGTGCGCAGCGTTAAGACGTGGTCGGCGGCCGCCAGCGGATCGTCGTGAGCAACGTCGATCTCGTGTTGTCCGGCCCCGTGCTCGTGATGGGCCGACACAATCGGCACCCCCATCGCCTGCAGCGCGGCCACGATTGCGTTGCGCGCCTCCTCACCTCGGTCGTTGGCCGAGAAATCGAAATACGAACCGACGTCTGAGGTCGCGGTGGAAGTAGCGTCATCCGTCTTCAGCTCGAACAGATAGAACTCGACTTCCGTCGCGATCCGAAGTTCGTTCAAACCACGCCCGCTCTCGATCGCGCGTCGCAACGTCGTGCGGGGGCAGCCCTCGAACGGCGAGCCATCGGGCATGGCGATGTCGCAAATCAAGCGCGCCTCGTAGCCGTCGGGGCCCGCGCGCCACGGATAGATCGCAAACGTTGCCAGATCCGGCCTGAGCTGCATGTCGAGCTCTTCGCCGCGGACGAACCCGTCGATCGATCCGCCATCGAAGGTGACGCGTCCATCCAGCGCCGCCTCGAGCTCGTCAATTGGGATGGAAACGTTTTTGCTTACCCCGAAAATGTCGGCGAAGACGAGCCGCACAAAGCGCACGTTCCGCTCGCGTGCCAGTTTGACGACCTCCCGCTTTGCGGAGGGTCGCTTCCACTCACTTCGAGTCGTGGAGTTCATCGATCGCAACCGCCAAGCGAAGCGTGAGCTGGTCGTGGGGACTCTCGAGCGAACGTTCAGAGATCTCTCCGATCTGTCGCAACCGGTAGAAGACCGTATGACGATGGACGTGGAGTGCCTCGGCCGCGGTCTTCACGTTCTGCCCGACTTTGAAATAGAGCTTGAGCGTTCGTTCAAGCTCCGTCTGATGCTTTTCGTCGTACTGCCGCAGCGGCGCGAGCGCGCCGGAGGCGAAGGCCTGCAACCGTTGCACGTCGGCACCTTCGTAGAGCAACGGATAGGCACCCAGCTGGTCGTACGCCGCGACGTGACCGCTGCCGAAGAGCCGCCGTCCGATCGCAAGCGCTGCCTCGGCGGATGCCGTACTCGCGTCCAGCGCGAGCAGCGTTTCAACGGTGCCCACGCCGCCGGAAATCCGCAGGTGCGGTTTGCGCCGCGCGACGTTCTTTGGCAACAGACTTGCAGCGGTCTTAGCGTTGCTCGCATCGATTTCGCGGATGGCCGGAACGAAGACCAAGAGCGCCGCGCCCCGCTCCAAAAGGCCGGCACCGCCTTCACCGGAGCGGAAGACGTCGGCTGCGAGCGAGCGCAGTTCTCCTAGATTGTCGGTCTCGCGGACCTCGCCGATCGTCTCGACCTCGAGGGCGACCGTCAGATAGCTGGGTGCGAGCGCAATGCCGCGAGTGGCCGCTTCTTGACGGGCCGCGGCCGCATCGTGAAAACTCCGCCCGAGCAACGCTTCCCAAAAACCGCCTTTCCGCTCGCGCAGAGCCGACTTATTACGCGCAAGCTCTACCGCGACGGCCGCCCCGGTCAAGCGCAGAAGCAAATCGGTTTCGACGGCGGAGTTGCCGCCGAAAAGCGAAAGCCAGCCGAGGTGACGATTACCCGCCGTTACTCGCTGGGCGCGACCGTCCGCCCCCGACTCGACGATAGCACGTCCGCTCGCCGGAGTACCTTTCTCTCCGGCGGCGGCCAGATGACGCCACTGCGCGTCTTCGAGCAGCGCGCCGCAGCCGGTCGTTTGCGCCAACTGGGCCACGAGTGCTTTGGGTCCTCCTCCCGATGCGGCGATCCGAGCGAGAGCCTCGGTGAACTCTACGAGCTCCTCCGGCGTCACGTGGCGGCGATGTGCGAGTGATGGCGCGCGCGTAAATGCGGCAATTTTTTGGCGACGTCGTCCGGCATGATTGCGTCGATGGCGTCATCCACCGTGACGATGCCTAACATCTTTCCGTTGTCGTCGAGAACGGGTACGGCCAACAGATCGTACTTTGCGATCGTCGATGCGACGTCGACTGCGGAGGTGTTTGGCGCAACCGTTACCAGATCGGTTTCCATGATGCGTTCGATGAAAGCGGTGGGCAGAGCCAGCAGCAAGGTTCTCAAGGAGAGCGCACCCAGCAAATGGTCATCTTTGTCGAGTACGTAGAGGTAATAGATGAACTCCGACACCGGCGCGATCTCGCGAATCTTGCGAATC
Source organism: Candidatus Cybelea sp. (assembly GCA_049696515.1). Classification (GTDB taxonomy): domain Bacteria; phylum Vulcanimicrobiota; class Vulcanimicrobiia; order Vulcanimicrobiales; family Vulcanimicrobiaceae; genus Cybelea. Next base: position 21,270 of record JBAVTZ010000012.1, read on the forward strand.
GTTGCTTCGGTGGTCCGATGCGGATAGATCCAAACGTAATCCGTCGTCATCAGTCCGCCGGCGGTATCTTCAGGATATTTGACTAGCTCGCGCAGCTCTCCGGCGGTGTAGGCGTTCATTTCGGCGAGCAACTCCGACTGCTGCTCCTCGGGAAGCTCGGCGAGCAGATCGGCGGCGTCGTCGGCGTCCATCTCTTCGATGATGTCGGCGGCGCGTTCGGTGCCGATGTCCTCGATGAGATTCTTGCGCGTTTCGGTATCGAGGTGCTCGAAGGCATCGGCGGCGGTTTCGTCGTCGAGCTGTCCGACGACGGCGGCCGCTTCGCGCATGGATAAGTCGCCGATGATCTCGGCTAGCTCGGATGGATGCAGCCGCGCAAGCCGGCTTTCCTTAACCGAGAGGCGCACTTGCGACGGATTGACTTCGCGAATCGGCGCGACCGAGTCCCAGGCGATCATCGAACGCGGCACGTTGCCCATGCGCGAAAGCCAGCGATTGCCGAACGATCGCAGACCGAGACGCCTCAGGAGTCCGGCAACGCCGACGTCGGCCGCCACAACCCGCAGCCGGCCGCCGGCATTCGCAACCTCGATATCGTTGATACGCACGACCTTGCGGCCGTCGACGTCCACGATCTGCTTATCGAGCAGATCGGCTACCAGATAGAGTTCCTCTTGCTCCGAAGGCGCGGGTTGGTTGGGCGCCATCGTCAGTGCCACGTTTCCATTGGAATCGACATCGGCAACCGTGTCGATGGGCGCGTAGCGCAGTCCGTCGGAGGTCTTGATTACGAGGCCGTCGACCTGAGGAAAAACTGCATCGGGCTTGGCGACGACGAAATCGGTTACCTTGCCGATCGGTTGGTCATCGATCGTCGCTCGCCGACCCACCAGGTCCGAGATGAACCCCTCGGTGAACGCCATAGTGCGGCGGTTAGGCAATCGCTCACGAAAACCCGCCCTTGGCTAAGTCCGATAGCCTCTTCAGGCCGCCAATGGCGCGCGCCGCATCCACCCACCGTCGCGCAGCTTCCACTGGGTGACCAGCACGCGCACGCTCCACGCGGCGATCCAGCCGAGCGCAACGCTATAGAGACCGAGATGAAAGTGCTCGATTCCTATCCACGCCAATGGAATCACGAGCGCGCTGCAAAGAATGCCGACGGTCATCGAAAAGCGCGTATCGCCCGAGGCGCGTATCGGAGCGAGGGAGACCATTGCCCATCCTTTGAGCGGAAGCGTCAGCATGTGAACCGCGAGCGGCAGCGCGGCCGCGGTCGCGACCTCGGCGTTGAGGGTGAACAGATAGGACAACGGCCACGCGAAGACGGCGGTCACGATACCAGTGAGCGTCGTGACGATAAACGAGAAGCGCCGTGCGCGTTCAAAAAACCAGCGTGCGCCGGCGGGATCGCGCGCGCCGAGCCGCTGGCCGATGACGATCTGGGCCGCGCTCGTCAAGGGTCCCGGCACCACGAAGGTCAGATCCGAGACAACGTTGAGTGCGCGAAAGGCCGCGATTGCGATTGCACCCAGCGGCGCGAGCATCTTGATGATGAAGATGTCCGGCGCCAAGACACCTAGCAGAAAGACCGCCTCCGGCAGCCCCAGCAGTGCAGTGCGGCGCGCCAGCGGCCACGAGATTCCTAGGTCGGCGAAGACGCGGTAGCTCGGACGGCGCGCTACGTAGAACATCGCATAGAACGCCGCGATCGTCTCGGAAAGCAGGGACGAAACTCCGGCGCCAATGATGCCGAATGGATGGTGCGTCCACCAGCCAAGTCCGAGCATCAATAGCAACGGGATGTGGATGAGATTGATGACGAGGAGGACCAAAATCCCGAGTTGCCGGTTTCCGGCGGCGCCCAAGCCCACGACCAACGTGCCCGAGATTGCGATCGGCAGGATCGATGCGCAGCGCAGCATGAGATAGATCGCGCTCGCGTGAGTGCTGGAGAGATCGCCGATCATCCAGCGGATCGTGCTTCCTGACACTCCCACGCTTACGGCAAAGCAGAGCAGACCGGTCACCAGCGGAATGACGACTCCTGCGCGAAGGGTGCGCGCGAAGCCATCCACGTCGTGGGCGCCGATGCGCTGCGCGGCAACGATCGCGGTACCGCTCAGGAAACCGAAGATCGCGAAGACGATCGCAAGAAAGACCGTATTTGCGGCGGTGGCGCCAGCCAACGCCACGATGCCCATGCTGCCGATCGCGATCGTATCGACCGTTCCCAGCAGTTGATCGCCGAGCATCTGTACCGCAACGGGAATCGAAAGGCGCCGGAACGCGGCGCCTATTCGGGTATGGTCGACGATCATCGCGGTCGAGTCCATAATTTTAGTCTTTCGTCATTTAGGTCCAGCCGCTCTCTACGATCTTGCGCAGCTCCATGTGTACCTCGCCGGCCGCTTCCGGCAGTGCGGCGATGCGAGCCAACTCTCTGCGCAATCGCGTTGCTTCCAGCGCGTCCAGGGCGAGGCCGACTTCGTGCGCCAACACCCGGACCGCCGCGCGTTCGTCGGGCGCGTAGGCTTCGCCGCTCCGCTTGAACGCGCAAACGATCGCTCCCGTGACCTGGCCACGCACGGTCATCGGGAAGGCCACATCGCCAGGCAGCCGCGAGCGGCCGTCCCGCATCTCCATAGGTTCGTGCGATGCTCGCATTTCGAGGAGCGCCCAATCGTTCTCGCTGACCGGCGCGGCGCTGGCGAAGCTCGAGCGCACCGGCTCGTAGAGCCCGTCATTCCCTTTGCGGTAAATTGCGGCGGCACTTGCGTCCGCATCCTGCGACAATACTTCGAGCGTCTTGTCAATCAAATCGTCGGGGTCGGTGACCAGATTGGCCTCATGCGCGAAACGCCGAATCGCGGCCTCGGCGAGATGGCGTGCCCTAAAGAACAGATCGTCCACGACGCGATCGACCGACGCGTGGATGGGACGAATGGCGAACCCGAGCGCCAGCGCGACACCAACCTGGAAGGCGAGGTTGGTCGTGCGGCTCAAGTGCATGAAGATCAGCGAGAGCAACCATTCCGCGATTAAGAACGCTGCGACGACCACTAGGGAGACGCCGGCGTAGACGACGGCACGGTTTATTACGAATGCAATGCCGAAGACCCGATGGCGTGCGATTGCGTAGGTGAGGCCGAACGGTATCGCGACGAGCCCTAAGGAACCCCAATCGCTCCCTCCCATCGCCGATTGCACGATGCCGAAGGCAAAGCCCGTGAAACCTACCGCAAAGCTCGCCAGTACCCAGCGCATCCGCGCGCGGTCCGATTGTCGAGCGCGCCCATAGGAGATGCCGAGGCTAACGACGGTCGCGAGCGTAAAGAAGATAAGACAGGCGATGAAGACGTAGTTTGCGACCGGATATGATGCATGCGGCACGATGGTTGCGGTTGCAACCAGGGCAACCGGGAACGTAAGCCGGCGAAGTGCAGCGCGCGCGTCGCCCTGCGTCGCTTGAGGAAAGAGCGTTGCAAAATAGACGGCTGCGGCGCTTCCGACGACCAGTGAGAAGAGTTGCAACATGGGGATTATCGGCGCCGCGCCACTCCAACTCGTCCGTAGAAAAACGTCGGCGAGGGTCATCGTCACCCCGAAGGCGACTAGCAAGGTCGCCAACGCTCGCGCTGCAGGATTTTCGAACCAACGCCACGTGACCACCCCGCCCAACCCGAGGAATGACAAGCGAAGTACCTCTTGTACCAGGCGGACCCACACCGGAATGGCGACGGACGCTGCGGTGAGCTCGACCTGTCTTGCATGCCCTGCATGGGTCACCTTGAAGGAGCAACGTTCACCGGCGCGCGTGAGGCGCGCGCAGCGAAAGACATCCCCCACCGCCAGCTCGACCGTATCGCCCGCGCGGACGCCGCCCCCCGCGGCCGCACCCGTTACGCTCGCCACCCTGTAGGTAGCGGCCTGCCCGCGGACCGGTGCGAGCGTCATCCCGAAGTCGCCCGAGTTCAACGGTCCGACGAGATCGAATGCGGAGAAGGCGATGGCGGCGGCTGCGAGCAGCAACAGCAAACAGCGCCAAATTGCAATCAACATCGGTGCATGCCTTCGATCATTCGTGCGAGCTAAACTGCGAGGCGGGTCGCCTGCGGTTCAGCTCGAGTGCAGTTATTTGCGGATCGCGTCGAGCGCGCTGAAGAAGGCGTCGATTTCGTCCTCGGTCGTGTAGAAATGGGGTCCGACGCGAATGCCGCAGCCGGGGCGAAAGTCGACGAAGACGCGTTGGGCGATCAGACGGCGACAGACCTCCTCGGAGCCCTCGAAATCGATCCCGATCCAGCCGGTTCGTGCTTCGGCCGCGAGCGGTGAGTTGACCCGCAGACCGCGCTCGAGCGCCATGCCGGCGACTCGCTCGGTCAGGCGCACGTTATGCTCGCGAATTCGAGCCACGCCGATCGCAGCGATGATTTCTCGCCCCGGTTCCGCGACGACGTACCCCGGAATCGTCGGGGTTCCGTGGCCGAAGCGGTACATCGAGGGTGCAAGTTCGATCGGCGCGGCTTCAAAGGCGAAGGGTCGCGCGTGCGCCATCCACCCCGTAATCGCCGGATGACACACCTCGTACAGCGACGGCCGCACGTAAATCCATCCGCAGCCGGGACCGCCGCAGAGCCACTTGTGGGACCCGCCGGTCACCATGTCGAGGTCCCAAGCGGTGACGTCGTACGGGTAGACCCCCGTCGTCTGATACGCGTCGACGCAAAGCAACGCACCGACCTCATGGCAGTGCGCCTGAATCGCGCGTACGTCGGCTAGGGCCCCTGAAACGTAGTACGCGTGAGAGATGACCGCAATCGCGGTATGCTCGGTAATGGCGTGGATGATCCGCTCCGTGGGAATCGTGCGACCGTCGTCGGATTCGACGACGTGGGAAATCGCGCCATAGCGTTCCCACTCGCGCCAGACGTAGGTGAGCGACGGGAACTGGAGCGCCTCGTAGACGACCTCGTTGCGCTCCGCGCTGAAATCGATGCAGCTTGCAATCGAAGCCTGCAGCACCGAAACGTTTGGGCCTAAGAAGATCGAGCCTGCGGGAGCACCGATGAGCGCGCCGATGCCGTCGGCGATCTCACCGATTCGCGGCAGCCAGCGCTCCCAGGCCTCGGGACCGTCCGCGGCCCATTCGTTCCAATACTGCTCGAGCGCGCTGCGCGCGTTAAGCGGCGCCGCGCCCATCGAGTGATTAACGAGATAGGTCGAGCTGGCGAGAATCGGAAACTGTGCGCGCAAGTCCGTCGTCGCCGTGCTCTCGGCCGAGGTTAAAGTCTCGCTCATGCGTAGGTTCCTTGTCCGAGGTAGGTGCGTACTTCCCAGAGCTCGGGGAAGAAACGATACTCCAAGGTGCGTTCGAGATAGCGCGCGCCCAGAGAGCCGCCCGTGCCTTGCTTGTGACCGATCATGCGCTCGACCATGCGAACGTGCCGGCCTCGCCACAGCAAAAACCGCTCGTCGAACTCGATCAAGTCCTCGAGCAAAAGGTGGAGGTCGTAGTACTCAGCTTCATTTGAGTAGATTTGCCGGTAGCTCTCGATCAGCTCCGCCGGCGAATCGGTTGCGAAACCGCGCCGGCGCAGCAGCGCTTTGACCCGATCGTAGAGCGAGGTTTCGTTCAAGCGGCCCTCTAGTCGCGCGCGATGGGCCGCGTCGAGCTCGATCCATTGCAGAACTTCGGTTCGCCGTACGCCGCAGGCAAACTCCAGCTCGCGAAACTGCACCGATTGGAAGCCGCTGGCGGGATTGAGATTGTCGCGAAATTGATTGAACTCTTGCGGCGTCATCGTTTCCAGGATGTCCACCTGCTGTTCTAGGAGTCGTTGTATCGCGTGAATGCGACGAAAGTGCTTGGCAACGCGGAGCAGGTCGTCACGGTCGAGCGCCCGCATCGTTGCGTCGACTTCATGCAGTAGCTGCTTGAACCACAATTCGTAGACTTGGTGAATGACGATGAATAGCATTTCATCGTGATGCGCCGGTCGCGAGAGCGGCTGTTGAAGGTTAAGCAGCTCGTCGACTTTCAGATAGGATCCGTACGAGAGGGACACGAGATCGAGCTTACGGGGGCTGGCGAGGTTCTCCTCGAATCCCGGGCAGAGTGAAAACTTCGCGCCTTGCCGCCATCGCCGCCGTCGCCTTGCTGGCGGCATGCTCGGGCGCAAGCCATGGCTCGGCTGGGGGCCCCTCGCCCACGGCGACCAATCCAGTCGCATTTCCCCTGTTTGAGGGTGCCGACGTGCTTTCCGCACACGCCTGGCACAATACGATTTCCGCTCGTCCGGGGCTAGCCGACAGCGCGGTTTTTTCGCAAGGAGCCGGCACTTACGACGGTCATGACGTCGTTGCCGGTACGCAAGCGATGATGCCGGCGCTGGAAGCCTGGCTGGGAGATCTGAGCGCGCATCCTCCGGCGGGCTATACGCTGGCCTTGACGGGCAATGGTATCGATGCCGTACGTGCGCACACGCGCATACTGGGAATCGACTTCGTCGCTTTCCAAGGGAACGAAAACGGTAAGCGTCACGGAGTGGTCGTCATGGCCGTCGATCCGGAGACGCTGGACGAAAAGGCCGGCCCGATGCTCGGCCTGATCGAGAAGTTCAAGCTGGTGCCGCGTACCTTGCGCGATCCGCTCGACGTCCAGGCCAAAAAACAGACCGGATTTTCGATCACCGAGGCGACCAGTCCGGACACACCGATCGGCGCGGCGGTCGCGGCGCTCGACAAGTTACGCGACTTCGGCGGTCGCGGTATCGTGCTGATCGACGCCGTCAAACAATAGACTAACTCGTGCGTATCGCTTCAATCCGCGTCCGCCAGATCGGCGCGTGGATCATGCTCAACGCGCTGTGGCTGCCCCTGATTTTTCAAGACACCGCGCTGATGACGATCGCGGTGCCTGCCGCGACCTTGCGGCTCGCGCCCGCAAACCATGTCTTCGTCCTTGCGGTGCTCGCCAGCATCGCTGCGCTCGCGACGATGATCGTGCCGCCTCTGGGGGGATGGCTCTCCGATGCGCTGCGGCGGCGAGGAGGGTCGCGTCGATCCTTCGTCGCCGCCGGCATCGTCATCGATGTCGCCGCACTGATTGCGCTCTCGTACGCGCAATCGCTGACATCGTTTGCGATCTCGCTCGTACTCGCGAGCATAGGGACGAACCTCGCGCTCTGCGCCTATCAAGCGATGTTACCGGAATCGGTCCCACGCGAGCAGTGGGGGGCCGTGTCAGGAGTACGCGGTGCTACGACGCTTGCCGGCACCGTGCTGGGCTTCGGAATCGCAGGCGCGATGCCGGATCCGCGCCTCACCTTTCTGGCCGCGGCGGCGTTCATGGCGCTCGGCGGCCTCACGCTGCTCGGGATTGGCGAAGGCGTCTACGACGGCGAAGAGCAGGCGCAGGTGCGCGACTGGCACGACTTCTTGGTCGTCTTTGCAGCGCGCATGCTGGTTTTCTTCGGTCTGATCATGCTCCAGACGTTCGTGCTGTTTTTCTTTCGCGACGTTCAAAAAGTGGGCAATCCTTCGGCTGGGACGGCAATTTATGCGTTTTCGACCATAATAGGCGCGGTTGCGTCGAGCCTCTATCTGGGGCTTCTATCCGATCGCTTGCCGCGCAAGATCATCACCTCACTTTCCGGTGCGTGCATGGCAGCTGCCACGATCGGATTCGCCCTCGCCCCGGAGCTAAAGTGGATGCTTCCCTTTGCGGTGCTCTTCGGGATTGGCTTCGGCGGCGTAATCTCGAGCGGCTGGGCGCTGGCGATGGATGCGATTCCCAAACTGCGCGACGTCGCGAGGGATCTCGGTCTTTGGGGCATCGCGACTACTCTGCCTAACGTTGTGGCACCGTTGATCGGTGGCTGGCTGATTGGGATGTTTCATGGAACGCGTGCCGGTTATCAAGCCGTCTTCGGTCTCTCCGGTTTCAGCTTCGCCCTCGCATCGCTGGTGGTACTGCGGGTCGGACGCCGGCCGATCTCATCGCTCTGGGGTTTGCCGATGCGCTTGTTCGCGGCGATGATGAACTACAGTTGGAATCATCTCGCCTATCGCGTGCGCGGTTGGGGAAGGATACCCCGCCGGCGGGGCGCGACCCTCATCATTGCAAATCACCAGCACGATTTAGAATCGATGGCGATTATTAGTACGACCATGGTGCGACACGGCTCGTGGCGTCATCCGATCTTTACGGCCAGTTCGCGCCGCATGTACGAGCCGGGGTTCATGGCGTTGCGCCTCCCATGGCTGCGTCCGTTGCTGCGACGCGTCAATGCCGGCCCACTTTTTATGGTTTTCGGGATGCTCCCCATTGAAAACGAGCTGAACTCGCGCGAAATCGCACGCTTTGCATGGGCCGTGCAGCAGCGCCACGGGCCGCTGTTGCTCAGCGATATCTTCGACCAGCGGGTTGCCGAACGATTCGCGGCGGCAACGAAGAGCTCGGATCTCTGGGGGCGGAAATACTTTCTGCCATCACGCGAGATCGTCAAAGTGACGGCGCTGCGCGAACCGTACCGTCGCGAGATCCTGGAGGAGACGCGCGCGAGTATCGGGCAGGACCTCGCGCGGCTGGAGGATATCGTTCGCCGCGGCGGCACCGTCTATCTGACGCCCGAAGGGAAATACTCGATCGACGGACGCATGCGCCCGATGCGCGGGCTGGTCGAACGCCTTGCCCCGCTTGCCACGATCTATCTTGCCGGCGTGAGTTACGATCCGTTTGTATCGGAAAGGCTCTCGATGATTTATCGTATCGTTCGTTCGCCGGTGGTTTCGTTCGAAACGGGCCCGATCGATGAGTCGCCAATGAAAAAGACGCTGGCGGCGATTCGTCCGGTCGTAACGAGCCAACTTCTCGGTGCATGGCTCGCATCGTCTGGTTTAGGCAATGGCGCGGTCACCTTTACGGCGGAGGACGCCTGTGCGGCCGTCGAAACTCGCATGGCGAATTTGCCGCCGGCACTCTTTGTCGATCCGGAGCTGCAGCGCGCTCCGCGTCGCATGGTGCGCGCCGCGCTCCCCCGCATGGTGAAGTGGCGGATTCTCGAACGCGAAGGAGACCGGTATCGACTCGCTCCGCAACGGCGCCATCCGCAGTTCCCATTTGTGGAAGACATCATCGAGTATCAGTCGTGCTTTTTGCAAGAGACGCTCGAAAACGCCCGCTACGCGCAAGGCGTCTCAGACCACTAGCGTTTTCGTTCGAATTCGGCTAACCGAATGCGCAGCGACCGAGGTCGGGCGCCTTTAACTCGGCCATCCGCGCCGACCACGCGATGCGCCGGAATGAAGAGGTCAAGTGGTGTTTTCGCCATTGCTCTCGCCACGCCGCGGTGTGCCAGCGGTCTGCCGATCGCGCGCGCGACGTCGGCATAGGAAACGAACTGACCGAACGCGAGGGATTCAACCGCGCGCCACACCGCGATTTGAAAGGGCGTACCCTCGAGCGCGAGCGGCAGATTGAAGCGATGAAGGCGCCGCGCAAAGTACGCCCGCACCTGGGCTCCCGCTTCGGCGAGCAGTGCGTCGCTCGGCTTGGGCTCGGGCAGGCGCTTACGCGTGACGAAATCGCTGGCCAGGATGGCCGTTCCGTTGCCTACGATCAACAAATCGCGACCCAGTGGCGTTGGGACCTGATAATGCATAGGTGGAGGAGGGGGGAAGATGCAAGTCTCTCCTCCCCTCCGTAACAACCGCTGCCGCCGCGACGTTCTCATTGAAGGCGACATCGGTGGGAGTCCATCGGAGACGCATTACAACGTAATTGGTTGGGAGGTCCTTGTGAACCGCGGAGTCGTTCGAGCACTATCACTGTTGGGCATCTTCGCACTTGCGGCATGCTCGAGCAGTTCGATGAGCCAGTCCATGTTTCCACAGAATGCATCGTCGTCGCAGGACATGGCGGCCATGCCTCCCGACGCCCTCACCGGCCCCGCGAGTGGCGACGTTCCGTTCATTGGGCCACACCCGGTGCGCGCGCTCTGTCCCAACAGCGGCGATCCCAATCGCATGCGGTGCTTTGCGTGGGTACGCACCGATATCCAGCCGACCTTGCAAGGTGCCGGACAAGTACAAAATGATGGCAGCATCTGTCCCTTTTACGGGTCTGCATATTGTCCGAGCGACCTGCAAAGTGCGTACAAGCTGCCGTCGGCAGCGGATGGGAAAGATAAGGTCGTCGCAATCGTCGACGCATTCGGCTATAAGCACGCCGCATCCGATCTTGCCGAATACCGCAGAGAAATGGGATTGAAGCCCTGCGGTGTGGTAACGAAATGCCTGCGGATCGTCAATCAGGAAGGCAAGCCTTCACCGCTGCCAAACCAACCCTCTCCGAGTGCCGGCGGTTGGCTCGGCGAAGAGTCCCTCGATCTCGATATGGTCTCTGCGATTTGCCCAAACTGCCGGATCATTCTCGTACAGACCCAGAGCGACTACACGAGCAGCCTTTACACGGGAGTGAAAACGGCGGCAGCTATTGGCGCGCACTATATCGGCGCGTCGTGGGGCGGAGCTGAGAGCCCCGCTAACCCGGTCTTTCACCACCCGGGTGTCGTGATAACGGCTGCGGCCGGCGACAACGGCGGGGGCGGAGATTACGGTGGTAGCCGTGGCGGCCCGGAGGCGCCCTGTTCCTTCCCGTATGTCGTCTGTGTCGGCGGAACGCATCTCGTTCGCGCGAATAACGCCCGCGGTTGGAGTGAGAACGTTTGGAACGACTTCAACTTCGATCAGTGCGGCGCGTCGGGTTATCTGGCGTGCGGCGCGACCGGCAGCGGTTGCAGCGCAAAAATCGCGAAACCTGCATGGCAGGACGACGAAGGGTGCCATATGCGTTCTGAGTCGGATGTTTCGGCGACCGCGTCGCTGCGGGCTCCGGTGGCCATATACAACTCGGAGCTGGGTGGCAGCTGTCCGGCGCACTGTTTCTATGCTTTCGGCGGAACGAGCGCCTCGACGCAAATCATTTCGGCGGTCTATGCGCTGGCCGGCAATGCCGGCATTCAGAATGGCGCTGCAAGCATCTGGCACCGCCACACCGATCTTTTTGACGTGAAAATCGGCAACAACTTGGACGGCCTGCTCGGCGTTATCTGCGATTCCGGCGTAAAGTACATCTGCACGGCCCGCGCCGGGTTTGACGGTCCGACCGGTTGGGGAACGCCTAAGGGTATTGCGGCATTCTAGTCGAGAGACCATGAACTCCGTTTGGACCAGCATCAGAGGGCTTGCGGCGTTGATCGCCGTCGCCTCAGTTACCGCCTGCTCGAGCTCGCTCCAGCAGACGTCCTTACCCGATACCCAGCCGCAGGCGGTTAGCCAGGGGCAAGCACCGGGCACGGCCGCCTCCGCCGACGATACCGCGGCCCCGGATTCGGACTCCGAGGACGCGCCCGTTTCGGGAAGCGGCGAGGCGCCGGTTTCAGGGCCCGAGGCATCAACGACACCAAGCCTGGCCCCCGGCCGCCGCATGGCTCCAGGTTCGGCGGCGGCCCAGTCCTCTAGTCTCCCCGCAATTTCCGCGCTGCGGTACGTCTGCCGTCATCCGGCTCAGGCAGGGCACCGCGAATGCGATGCCATCGTGCGGACCGACACCGGCGGCGCGCGCTCGGACGGTTATCACGGCTCTGCCCTTAGTCAGGCCTTCTCACGGGCGGCGGGACACAGCTGCAACCGCAGCGCTCCATATTGTGCCTCGGACTTGCAGGCAGCCTACGGACTGAGCGCGATTGCAAAAAACGCCGGCAGAGGCGCGATCGTCGCGGTCGTGGATGCGTATGGTTATCCAAACGCCTCGGCCGATCTCGCAGTCTATCGGAAGAGCATGGGGCTGCCGGCGTGTACGATCGCGACTGGTTGCCTGAAGATCGTTAATCAGAGCGGGCAGGCGGCCCCATTGCCCAAGCCAAACAGCGACCCCGGCGACGACTGGCGCCCGGAGGAGGCGCTTGATCTCGACATGGTTTCCGCGATCTGCCCAAACTGCAAGATCGTCCTGGTACAGGCGAACACTAACCGGGCCTCAGATCTTGCTGCGGGCGTCAACGCGGCCGTCGGGCGGGGCGCGATCGCGATAAGCAACTCTTACAGCGGCATGGAAGAGGACGCTGCGAATAGCGCCTACCAGCACAGCGGGCGTGCCATTACCGCCAGCGCAGGCGACAGCGGCACCGGCCCCCGGGCGCCTTGCAGCTACGCCGGCGTGGTCTGTGTTGGGGGGACTTCATTAGTCGCCACATCGTTTGGGCGTGGTTGGAACGAACGAGCCTGGCGCCTCACCGGAAGCGGATGCAGCGCATTCGTCAGCAAGCCGCAGTGGCAACGCCAGAAGGGCTGTCCGAAGCGTGCCGAGGCGGACATCTCGGCCGTGGCCGACCCGTCAACCGGCGTGGCATTTTATGAGTCGGCCGCCGGCGGCTGGATGCAAATCGGGGGAACGAGCGTATCCGCGCCTATCGTCGCCGCGGTGTTTGCGCTAGGGCCCAGCGCGGGCCGAGCAAACGCGCCGCAGTGGATTTGGCGGCACGGCGGCAGCTCCGCTTATCATGACGTCACGTCAGGCAGCAACGGAGAGTGTTCGATTTTGTATTTATGCCATGCGAGGGAGGGGTATGACGGACCAACTGGTTGGGGAACGCCCGCGGGGATCTCGGGGTTTTAGGGCCAGCATTCGCGCAACCTTCCTTGCCGGATTAGCGATTGCGAGCTTCGTGGCCGCTACACCGCGCGATACCGCAGTAATCGTTAATTCGGGTTCGACGAACGCGGTCGGGTATAAGATTCAGGTTTGGTCCGACGGCAGTGCTGCAATCACCACTCAAAACGGTGCGAATAGCCCGGCTGCCAAGAACTTTACGATATCGTCTGCTGCCGCCTCACGCTTTTTTGCCGATTTGGCGGCTGCACGCAAGGATGGTGCAAAGTCGGCTGCCTGCATGAAGAGCGCCTCGTTTGGAACCTCGACGCACGTTACTTGGCAGGGATGGATCTCGCCCGACCTCGACTGTCCGCCGAAGAACTCATTGGGAGCCGCGCTCGTCCAGGACGTTCAGACCATTCGTCAAGCCTCGGGCATCAGCGCGATCCCGCTGCGTCGGACGCCGCTCGAGATGAACTCCCCCGCTCCGCCTCGAGTAGATTCTTGACCCTGCGTTAGGAATCTAGAACGCCGCCAACTCGGCACGAACGGCGGCGGTCAAATCGACGCTGCCCGCGGGTGGCGAACCGGATATGTCAACGCCGTCCAGGTGGCGCTCTCGCGCGACGCGTTGCGCGGCGCGGCTGATCTGCGCAACCATAGATTGATAGAGCGCTTTGCGGTTTGCTTCCAACGTTTTGATTTGGACCGCGGTTTCTTGTTGGGAGCTGCGAGCGGTTTGGCCGAACTCTTTGAAGCTTCGCGAGAGATCGCGGCTTGCGTTCTGAAGTCCTGTGACGATTTCGGTTGCATCGGTTTCGACGCGATAGCTCGCAGAAAACGCCGTGAGCTGCGCCGGCAGATTCGGCAACATTCCGGCCGTATTCGTCTCACTCGCCAGAACCTGGCGGCGAAGAGCGAGGTTCGCACCCGCTTTTGAGCGGAGCTGTGCGGTCATTGCCGCGATCGCGAGTTCGGCGTCGTGCTGCAGTTGATTCCAGTAGTTTGCCAACGTCACGGCGTTGTTGCGGCGCATGACTGCCAGTGCGTCGGCTTCGCGATCGTTTAAGGCTGAAAGCTCGCCCTCAAGCTGCGCTCGGGTCGCCGGGGCGAGATGAAGCTCGTCAACTTTCAGGCGAAGAGTCAATCGTTTCCAGGCGTTTTCGCGCGCGAGGCGGAAGGCCAACGCCAGTTCGCGCTCGCGCAGTTGTTGTGCTCTCGCCGCGTAGGCGCGGTCGCTGCGCTGAGCGATGGAGCTTTCGTAGGCCGTAAGATTCGCATCGGTTCCGCGAACCAAATCGTTCTGGAAGGAACCCACCGCGCTATCGGCGCCGTTGCGGGCGGCAAGCACTGCGGCCAATGCTTCCCCCTCTTGCACGCTCCCCTGAGCGGTACTGCGCGAAGCGATCTGCTGGACGCGGGATTGCGCTGCGGCGGCGTCACGTTGCAAGGCAGCGGCACCCTCCGCCGCTTGCGTGGCGGGATCGACCAGCCCCGGCAGCGTTTGGGTGCTCCGCAAGGCCGCGATTCCACGATCGTAACTCGCGAGCACCGGTCGCAGCGGATGGGTAGCCAGCAACTGCGGAAGGTTGACGAAACCGAGCGATGGACCATGGTGCGTCGCGCCCATCAGCAAGATCGCGAACAGTAGTCGCCCCGAAGAACGCAGCGCGGCTTTCACGGCACGCCTCTCACGCACGGGAGCTTTCTCAGGTACGAAAAGGCGACGCCGTTTGTGCCGCCGGTCGGTTGGACGGAGGTCAGCGGATTTACGTTGAGCACGTTAATCGCCACCGGCTGCGGTTGCTGCAACGCTAAGATCGTCGGCCCTTGTGACGTGAACAGGGTCGCGCGCAGACCCGAGCAAACGCCTGGATTCGCTTCGAGCGAGAAACTGGTGGTTCTCGGAGTCCCAAACGTCTGCGCAAAGATCGCGTTCACCGTTCCGAACGCCCTGCTCGCGCGTACGCCAAATCCGCTTTGGATGTCGGTGGTGAGCGCCACTTCGGAAAAACCCAACGCGCCGGCTATTGAACTGGAAAACGGTTGGAGCACGCTGCGCGTAAAAAGGGTATTCAGTTGCCCGAGCGCGAGGTTCCCGGCGGTAGCGCCGGCATTGAAGCCTTGGCCGGTCGAGGCTACGCCCTGCACGGCACCGAAGTTTTGTGCTCCGAGAAGCAATCCCAGAATTTGTTCCTGGCTGTACGGCGGATTAGACTCCATCTTGAGATTCATGTTCGTCGCAGGTCCGGTCACGCTCAAGCGCACTGCAGTCGCCGGAACCGGAACGAACGTCGTCGCGACCGCCTGAATGTCCGGAATGACGCCGCTGGACGGCTGGAAGTTTACCGCACCGCTTTCCAGGGTGAAGGTGCGATAAAAGCTGAGCGTTCCGCCGGTCGACTGAAAACTTCCGGCAAGCGTTGGTGCATCCAGCGTTCCGCCCAGCGCAACATCGCCGGTGGCCCCGATATCGACGTTGGGGCTTTGCAGGCGCACGTCGTCACCGGCCTTGATCTGTACGCTCCTAAACGCGACGCCTGGCAGCGGTGGCCGAGCCTTGGTATTGCCGCTCTGCGTGAGAAAGGCATTGGGAGGAATGCGCGCGTTGGAAACGGCTAGGTTGCCGCTGGCTTTTGGAATCTCCGCATAGTTGCGCGCGACGGAAACCTCGCCGTTGAGGTTACCAAGGAAGAGTCCGGGCAAATCAAAGCGGACGTTTTTGGATTCCCCGTGGAGGTTGAACATCGAGTTGGCCAGGCGATCTAAGTGCGCGATCGAGGCCGCACCTTGCATGGAAAGCGTACCTCCGCCGGCCGAGGCCTGCGATTCCATCTTGGCTTGCGTTCCGGAAAACGCCAGGCTCGCACCGATCCCGGTGATCGGAGTTTTTTCCAAGAGCGGTCCGCCGAAGGCGCCATCACGCAGCTCCAGCGAACCGTTCAAGGCGGGCGCGACGACCGTGCCGCTGGCGACCACGTTGCCGTTGATCTGACCCTTCAGCTGCGTTCCTTTCGGCAGCAGCGCGAGGAAGTTCGATAGATCGATTCCTTCGGCGGTTAACGTTCCGGAGATTGGGCCGCTGCCGGGCTTCACTCCCGATGGCGCGACGCGAATGGGAATCTCCGCGGCAACCAGCGCGCGGCCGTGCTCGAAATCAATCGCGGCGTTGCGCACGTTTACCCAGTGGCGATCGGCATCGATTTCCCCAGTGATCCGTGGGATCGTGAAGTTATCGCGCTGGAGCGCCTGCAGGACGATCTCGGCGCGCAACTTAGGCTGTTCGCGGGTGCCATCGAGATGTACGGTCGAATCGAGCGATCCGGTCAGATTGGGGTTTTTACCGGTGGCGTGCTTGATAAAGTCTCCGATGTTTGCGCTCGTGCTTCGCGCAACCAGTGCCAGTGGATCGTTCGCCCTGAAGCCGAAGGTGCCCGACGCTTCGGTCGTCAGCGACGGCACCGCCAACGTCGCCGATTCGATCCTCCCGCGTCCATGGGAGGCCGACGCAGTCACTTCGAAGCGCTCGATGGATAGAGGGCCGGCCGTTCCTCCCGCGAGACCTGCGTGCACCCGCATTCCGATATCCGGATAACGACCCGAAATATTCGCTTGGGCATCGAGGCGTCCGGTAATCGGAAAATGGAATCCAAGCATTGGCAGCCAGGTACTGAGATCCATCGCCCGTGCGCTTCCATTCAAGTCAACTTGCATGCTTTGCGGCATGATGCGGCCCGCAACTCGAGCCTCTCCCGTTGGAGCGCCAAACCACGCTTCGGTGACGACCGAACGGTCGAGCATTCCCCAACGCGCCGTCACGTTGCCGAGATCGAGTTGGCGGAAACGAGCGCCTGAAAAACTGGCGGAGCCCGCGGTTGCAACCAGGTGCGTTCCGTTAAGCGCGGCCGCCAGCGCGAGATATCCGGTTCCCGCGAGCGTGTCGCCGGTATCAAAGAAATCGTTGAAGTCGGCCAAATCGCTCTGCGGCGCGCTCAGAGCGACTCCGAGCTCCAGGGGGCCGTCGCTAGCATGACCGTGCAGCGCCAGAGCGCTCGAGCCGACAATCACGTGAGCGCGGGTTAGAGCGATGGAGCTCATGTTACCGCGCACGTTGCCGTGCAAATCTCGAACGGCTAAACCGTTGATCGAAGCTTCCGGCGCGCTCATCGTCCCGGCAAACGATGGCTTCAAACCTACCCCTTGGACGCGCAGGTTCGCATCCATGCTTCCTTGGACGAGCTGCGACGCCCGCGGCTGTACGGTCGCGAGCAGCGAGCTGAGGTCGGAGGTGTGGAGCGCGGCTAAGAGATCGTAACGCGGCGCGAAGGAACCTTGCGGCGATAAACCATCGACCGTTCCCGCTAGCGCAAGGAAGAGTGGACCGAGCGCAACGGCTGTGTCGTGCACCCGCAGCTTACCGTCGTCGAGTGTGATGCCGGCGTTACCGTTAATTTCGAAATGCTGGTATCGGCCGCCGGCAACCACGACGGCCCCACCGATTCGCGGGTTTTGCGGTGCTCCGGCGACGGTTGCACCGAAACTGGCACCATCGCTGACGCTTCCCGAGAGACCTCCGCTGAGTTTCCCGCTCTGCAGACCGATCGTTCCATGAGCGATCGCGTCTCCCCATCCACCGGCAAGCCTTGCGCTACCTCCAACGACAAGTCCGGGGCTAGCTTCACCGCCGAAAAGCGTTGCACTCAGCGTGGCTCGCGCCGGCTGGAGCGAAAAGTTGCTAACCTGGAGAAGGCCGAAACTCGAGCGGCGTGGTCGATCGAGCGCTATGCGCGCGTAGAGCGAGCCGCAGGGGTCGCTCACTTGAAGGGGACCGATCGATCCGCTGCCCCGGCTGTCCACGTTAAAGATAGCATCGAGCGTTTGGGTTGCGCTGCTTCCGTTGAGAACGCCGCGCACTGCAATCGCCTTCGGGTCGTTTGCGGTTGCCAGCGCGGTACCGCTTAGCGCCATTCCCGGCAGCAGCGTGCTGACGTAAGGGAGACCGGCCGCGGGGGAGTGCACGCCCAGCAACACGTCGATCGCGTTGGGCTCCTTCTCGAGCGCCACACGACCACGAGCGCCGAGATCGACACCGTGATAGCTCCCGGCGAAGTTGATCACGCCGGCTTCGCGGCCGTTAAAGGCGATGAGACCGTTGACTCGATCGACCGATGCACCCGCGTACGTGATGCCAGGCGAACGCAGGTCGACCCACACCAGCGGCTTGGTTGGGGTTCCTTCGACGAGTACGCCAAAAGCGAGGGGGCCGCGCATGGGCAGGTGTTTGGCTTGCGCGAACGCGTTACGCAACTGCGTAAGGTCGCCACTGCCGCGGACCGCGATTCGCAAGCGCGGATCGTGCAGGTCGTAAAGGCCGCCGCTCACCTGCGCCGGAACGCCTGCGACGCTTGCATCGAGTCGTGGTGTTAACAATCCGTCATCGTAGACATCAACCGGTCCGTGCACGCTGTCGACCGGCTCGGCGAGGCCTGCGATCGCAATCCGGCCCTGGTCTAGAAACGCACTCGCCGCGAGACGTGGATGGAGCGGCTCGTTAACCTCCGCCAGTGCGAAGTATCGAGCATCCAGGTCGCGCAGAAATCCCGCACGCAGGCGAAGCGCAGGGGAGTTGATGAAAAAGTTGACGGCGGCGGCAATCGGAAGCAGCGAAGCAGTCCAACGGTGGCTGATGCTCCCGTGCTGCGGATCGATGTCGCCGCGGCCGCGGATGGGGTACAGCCGATCGGCCCGTTCCCCAAACTGGAGATTTACGCTGTAGCGTGAGCGCGCGGCCGTCGAGATGTCGGCCTTGGCTTCCAGATGGGCCACATACAGATGTCGTTGGTCGGGAAGCGCGTCGCGGCTTTGGTCGATGACTTCGGCCGAACCGTTGCGAGCCTCCGCAACGACGATCAGGGGCCGGCGTTCCTTCTGTTCGTTCGCCGCCAGCTCCGGAGTTGGAATATTATAGGTGCCATTGGGGCGGCGAATGATGGTCAGATGCGGTGTATCGGCTTCGACGGCTTTCAACCCAAAGCGCCGTTCTCCGCCGGGGAACAGGTCGCGCAAATTGTATTCGAGGGAGAGTCGCGCAATCGTCGCGATCGGTTCGTCCTGCAGCGAGGTCACGCGCACGTCTTCGAAAACGGCTCGATTGGTTCGCAGCGTCATTTCACCGAACGAAAGGCGAACGTCAACGAAATGTTCGACCCCCGCGATGATGGCCAGCCGCGCCAGCGTCTCCCATTGCCAGAGAGCAAGCGCTACGACGATAAGAAGCGCAATCGCCACCGAGCCCCATAACCGGCCGCCTCTCCTGCGCTTCATCTTCGAGCTTTTCCCGGGCGTTGGGTATCCCTACCTTCGCGGGAGCCTCCCAATGGCCGTCGAACGGGCAAGTAGTCTAGCGGAGAGCGAAATGAAGTTAGTCGAGAGCATCGACCGGGATATACTCGAGAAAAGCCGGTTGATCGCCGAGTCCAGCGAGTTTGCCATCTTCGACGTTGGCAACGACACCTATACGCTGGTCCATCGCCATGAAGCGGTCGATTGGCAGGGTATCACCATCTCCGGGGATGGACTCTTTCGGGTTGCGGAACTCGTCGCGCGCGCAACCCGTTCGCTCTATCGCGACGTTGCCGGCGAGCTGTCGCGCGAGCGCAACCGCTAGCCGGCAGATTCGCATGGCTAGTACATCAGCTCTCGCATCAGATAGGTCATTTCCAGCGCGCTCGTAAAGGCGCGTTCGCGCAGGTTGGCACCCGAGCCGTGGCCGCCTTCGGTGACCTCGTAGAAGAGGAATGGAATGCCCATCGCGGCGAGCCTTGCGGCAAACTTGCGCGCGTGCTGCGGTCCCACGCGGTCGTCCTTAGTCGTCGTCCAAATAAAAGGCTCCGGATATTTGACCCCAGCTTTGAGATTGTTGTAGGGCGAGATCGACGCAAGAAAAGCTCGCTGCTCGGGATCGGAGACGCTGCCGTACTCACCCGACCAGGACGCGCCGGCCTGGATTTGTTCGTACCGGAGCATATCGAGTAACGGGACCTGAATGTCGACCGCGCGCCAAAAGTCCGGGTGTTGGGTGAACTCGACGCCCATCAGCAGGCCGCCATTCGAACCGCCCTGAATGCCCAACCGCCGCCGGCTCGTAATCTTGTTCGCGACTAAATCTTGTGCGACAGCCGCGAAATCGTCGTAAATGCGCTGGCGGTGGGTCGTCAGACCTGCCTCGTGCCAGGCCGGTCCGAACTCACCCCCGCCACGAATATTGGCGAGTACGTAGACACCGCCGCGCTCCAGCCACAACTTGCCGATGATCCCACTGTAGCTCGGAGTCAGAGATACATCGAAGCCGCCATAAGCGTAGAGCAGGGTAGGGTTGTTTCCGTCGAGCTTCATGTTTTTGGGATGCACGATGAAGTATGGCACGTGCGTGCCATCCTTCGAGACGGCCTCGCGTTGTTCGACCGAGTCGTTCGAAGCATCGAATCGCGCCGGTGAGGTTTTCACCACTGCCAGCTGGCCGGTACCGGCG
>JBAVTZ010000013.1:0-9092 GCA_049696515.1 Candidatus Cybelea sp.
GCTATGCACGTGCTTATTGCGAAGCGGCCAAAGTCTAAGATCCTCACTTGCCTTGCTCCCTTTGCCGTGAACTCTTTCGTGACTGGGGTGTTCGGCGCAGCCCGCTTAGCCGCCTCGGCTCCAAGGACGAACAAGCGCCTCGCGATCGCGGGCTGCTAGTGAGGGGCGAGGCTAACCGTGTTACCCCAAAGTAAAATCGCCTTTTGCGCGCGTAAGGTGACTGTTGCCTTGCCGCCCTGCGGATATCTCCACATGGTTACGATACGCGGGTACTTATTTTGCTGACTGGGTCCGATTATTGTGTGTCCCTGTATCCAATATTGGACCGCAAAAACTACCCTACGGTTTTTCTTGCTCTCAAGCAGAGTCGTGCCGACAATGGTTCCCGTGGTTCCTGAAATGCGTACACGCCGAATGCGTGTAGGACCACTTTTAGCTTTCTCGCCGCTCAGGTCCGCCATCGCCAGATTCTGGCCATCCCACTGCATGCTGCCTTGAACAAGCGCCTCATTTAACGTGATGTTCGTTAATGCACTGCCACCCTTGGGTAACTCGGCGACTAGGTTGCCGGCTCTATCACCGTCGGCGAAGAGATTACCCGCATCGTCGTACGTGCAATAGAGGAAGCTTGAAATATCGGGATCGGAGTACGACATCGGCACTCCGTGGCCACCTGTATAAATGAAAACATGTCCGCCTTCGTCCGCGAGGGCGAGGTTTCCGGACGTCGGATCGATGGAACAGCCCAACGGCGCCACGCCTGGATCGCTTAGCGCTGCGATAGGCGCCGTCCCGCCATGCGCATATTCGACTACGTTAGCAGTGCCCGCGTTGACGATCCAAACGTCACCTGTCTTGTCGACACATTCGCCAAGCGGTGCACTAAAACCCGTCAAAACACCGACAGCCTTGGCCTTTGGATATGAGTAAACAAAGACTACATTGGCCGTATAGTCCGAAGAATAAAGCAGGTCCTCGCTCTTCGCTTCGGGCAACATCCACGACTTGCCACGTTGGGCGTGTGTTGCGATCGTAGAGGTTTGCGGCATCGAGCCCAGCGCGCCGATCGGCGGCTGCGATCCGCCGCAGCCTGCGAGCAACGCGACAGCTGCGCACGTGCTTAGTGCGAAGCGGCCAAAATCCGATACCCTCACTTGCCTTGCTCCGTTAGCGTGAACGGCTTTCGTGGCCAGGGATGTTCGGGCTCGGCTGCCCAGTTCCATTGCCCCGTGACTAACGCTATGGGTCCAGCCGCTGAAGCGCTGCCTCGATCTTGTCGATCGTCGACTCCTGCGACACAGTCCCCTCATTGATGAATCTTCGAAGAACGCGAAGATCCACGCCGCTCTCACGTGCGACGGTCTTCACACCTTTGGCGCGTACTTCTGCTCGTAGCGCGTCGAGCCGCTCGGCCGAATCATGATACTCGACGACGCTGGTCTCGCTGAGCATCTCCGCGGTCAAGCCTTCGTCCGTATCCGTGGGATCGACGATGACTTCCTTACCAATGGGCGTTATCGTCTCGACGCGTACCGGTCGAGGAATCGTGAGACCCCGCATGGTGCGTTCGCCCGGCTCCTCACCACTGGCGCAGAGGCGCTTGACTTCAAACGCATCCAGCGTCCCGTGTATGATACTACGGTATGATCGAAAGCGCAGAGATGGAAGGGCTCGGCGCATCGTAGACAACACCATTTGTGGTCCCGCCACGTGGCCCGGTCGTCAAAGAGAAAGCACGACGGTCGCGGTTCTGAGCAACAGGCCTCATATCCACTCGCAAAGTCGCTGAACGAGCCACTCGGCGTTGCGACGAGCAGGAAGTCGAAGGGGCGGATGTTCGGGTTTTGCACGTAGGGCTTTATCACCGACCAGGTTGAAAGTGTCAGTTGCGCGAGGGCTGGTTGCTCTTCCCAGGGGAACGGCTCGATGGACCGTCCGAACGCTGCCCGAATCTTGCGGCGCCATGCCGCCTCGATCCATTCGCGCCGATCACCCGCGATCGGCGAACGATACTGGCCAAGTGCGTGGGCGGAGTATTTGCGGATGATGGGTTCGCCGTGTTCGTCGAGGGTGAACAGCGCATACGCTTTCTCGGAGACGCCATAGAACCAGAGGTTCGTTCGCGTTCGCTTATCGCCCGCAAAGTTTTGATCTTCGAGTTTCAACAACGGCCCCACATTGGTTCGATACGGGTTCAACGCCTCGAAACGTTCGCGAATCTGTTCGACCTGCTTCCATGACAATGCGCGAATGCCGCGCTGCCTGTTCGCGAGCGAGAGGGGACCGCCGTCGCATCGGACCGCGCCGCCGCCCTTGGTCGCCACTACCACGAGGCTGTCCGTGTCGCAGTACGCAACTTCTCCGCCCTGCTGCGCGACCTCGGAGAATCCAAGTGCCAGCAGCAGCCGCGCTCCAGCCGTCACCAACGACGCCGTTGGAAAGAAGCAGAATCGACCAGGACGCTCGGGGCGATTGACGTACGTCGTGAACTTGTTGTTGGCGTACACGTGAACGGGGCGTGCCGTAGGCTCCGCATCCGGATCAATGTCGGCAGGGTTCGTTTCGGCGAAATCCCCGTAGGCGCCGGAGTTTGCTACTACCTTGAAGCCGGTGTTGCGCAGTTCGTCGTCGAGGGAGTTATCGCTTGTGCGTTTGCGCTGTTCGATGAGTACTCGAAAGAAATCGTCGTTCCGCGGGTCGATCGCTACTTCTCCTCGGAAATCCAATGGTTTGAGCGTCTCCTGTGTGCCGCTTGGTCGCAGCCTCCAGGCACGTAGGATGCGGGGCCGGGCTCTGTGGGTGATGACCGCAGCCGCGAGATCAGGACCCGCGTACCAAAGGGGTTTCGTGGACTCCACCGGTCCCAGAACGATGTTGCGCAGCGACTTCGCATAGGGCGTCGGCACCTCAACGCGGGCCGGCAAAAGGGCGCCGTTGGGGTCAACCTGTGCGAAGAAAGCCAACGTTGGCCAAATGGCTTTATCAAAAAGGCGCCGCGGATCGTCGGCGATCGCATCAAGCAGCCTTTGCGCTTCGGCCAGATCCATCTCAGCCGGTTCAAGTTCAGCCGGAATGATATGGTCGAACCACAGATTCAGCAATGAAAAGACGGTTGGATACATCGAGGCAAAATCAAGATATACGCAGGGAACCGGCGTATGGACGACCACGCACTCGACGCGCCCACCGAAGTAGCATTGCGCCGCGTAACCGAGATAGCGTTTATCGAAAGCGGGTTGGATCGATAGGCGCGGCTGAACGCCGAAAGCGTCAAGATACGCCTTCGCGAGTGCAGCACCGCGTCGGTAAAGCCCTGCTTGTTAGATTGCAATTTTCTGCCACTTTTGTCAACGCAGGGCAAGCGCCCGGGGCTCGAATCGGGTTGGCGATCTGGATCTCCGGCAAACGCCCTTCCTTAGTGCGTTGGCGGTACGGAAACGGCGACCCCGGCACTATCCCCGGCGGCGATGCTTCCGATCGGCTTGCCGCCCGCTGGATAGTCCCATATATGACCGCCTCCGACTATTGTGTTCCCTTGTATCCAAATGGAAGAGACGCGCGACACCTCGTCGAGGTCAACGGTTCCGGCGACTTGAGCTGTCGTTCCACTGACGGCTAAACGGTAGATTCTGTTCACACGGTTTCCAAATGCGAGGTATTTACCGTCCCACCGGATTCCGCCCGGCCCAAGGTTTGTTGTGCGCATTGGCGGCAGCGCTATGTCGACAAACGTGTGGCTTCCCTTGGGCAACTCCACTAACAGAAAATCACGCGGGTTCCCTGGGTTATCTCCGTTGACGAACAGGTCACCGCGTTCATCATAGCTACAGGCATACTCCTCGAAGTACCGAGGTAGATCAAGGCGCTTGCGATGGTTTTTACTAGAGTGCCAAATCGTGACGGCTCCGCCCCCCGTCACGGCGAGGTAGCCGCTGGCCGGATCGACCGAGCATGACTGGTCAAAGATGAGGTGATCGAACAAGGTTCGAATCGGAGTCGTTCCCCCATGAGCGTACTCGTATATGAATGTATTACCCGACGTGACCAAGGAGTTGTCGAGGACGTACACATTGCCGCTGCTATCGGCGCACTCACCTTCAAAAGTCTCGCCATAGTAACCACGGATTTCTTTTTCCCGCTTACCCTGCGGGTAAGAATAAATGCGCACGCTATGTCCTTTAGTGACATAAACCAAGCCCTGGCCGGAGCTTGCCTCATGCTGACGCGTTGCGCCAGCCTCCGCTCCACTAAATGAGCTGCCTCCCGGGAGCGCACTCGAAACGCCACGAGCGCCACAGCCGGCAAACAGCAAAACTACGACGACGGTTAGGGCGAGCCGCGCTAAGCTTTTCATCTGCGATGCCTCCAAAGGCCGGACCGACGAGCGGCTAAGAAGATTCGCTGCACCGGTGCGAAGTCCCAGCGGGAAGAAGGAGAATCTGGCGCGCGACGAAGCGCTATATCACGCTGCGGGGAGAGGTGCGAGATAAAAATGTGAGCCAGCCGCCTTCCGCGACTCAATACCGCCGCGAGCGGTTATAGTTTGGCAGGTCTAGCAACTGCTGATCCTCGAGTACGCTCTTCCCTGCGCTTCCCCTCGCGATAGAGCATCTCGAAGTTTTCCCAAAAGGCTTCTCCGTGTGCGGTACGATGGATCCGCACTATGTCAGTCAACAGTTCCCAAGCCCTTTCAATGGGTGGCCAAGTCCCAACGATAGCCAGCCCGGTTCCGAGCGTCGCGAGCGCCGTAATTGCTTCCCATCCCATCTGAGGACAGACCTTTCTTTCGAACCCTTACGAGTTCTTCCGTCAACGTGCTTATTTTCGCGCGATGGCATTCAGCGGCGAACCTCAGAGCTTGGGCCTGGCAGCGTTCAAACGGTCTCGTCCAGCTTGCATTTGCCGCAATTACTCAGTCATTGGCGTCAGGCTCACCGAGACGAATCGGGTTGGCGTCTCTTTCTGGTTTGACGAGTATGGGCAATAGTTAAGGAACGACGACGATTCTGTCGGTCCCGTCTGCCGATGCGGTCCAAGCTTCCGAGATCGACGAAAGCGGCACCGTTTTGGTCGGGACGTCGACGCTACCGTCTGCGATGAGCTGCATATAGACGGGGACTTCGGCCATGATATCGGCAATTTTAGCGGAACCCGCACCACTGCCGGAGATTCGAATGCGGCGGCTTCGTAAAAGCGCCGCCGGCACGGCTGCCTCAGGACCGGCCGTAGCGCCAATTTGTGTGTAGGCAATGTCGGCAGTGTCTTCTTCAAGCCCCCGTCTTGCGAGCGAAGCGAAGGCAGTCTCGGCTGCCGACGCCCACAGAAAGTCGAGCACGATGCTCGGTGTCGTCCCGCCTTGAGCGTCGACGATTGCCGCGGCATCGGCCTCGCGGTCACCGCTCAGGGCAACGGTTGCAGCCCCAACCGCCGCAGCCCGCGCAAGACGTGCCGGATTGCGGCCCACGCCGACGACGCGGTTTGCGCCGAGCACGCGCGCGTGCTGCACCGCAAGATATCCGGCCACACCGGTCACGCCGAGAACCAAGACCGTTGCGAGCGAGCCGATCTCGCGAACGCG
This sequence comes from Candidatus Cybelea sp., assembly GCA_049696515.1. Lineage (GTDB taxonomy): Bacteria > Vulcanimicrobiota > Vulcanimicrobiia > Vulcanimicrobiales > Vulcanimicrobiaceae > Cybelea. Next base: position 5,579 of record JBAVTZ010000013.1, read on the forward strand.
CGCCTTGAGCGGTAACCACGATGCGAGGCCCGGATTCAATCCGCCGGCGACTTTCACGGGATCGGCTCCTGATGGCAGCGACATGCGCATCGCTTTGGGTACTGCCATTCGCTCGGCGAACGTGCCGTGCGGGGGACGCACAAAGCCCGTGAAAATGAAATCGCCGGTCGAGGTACGAGCGACGACGTCGACGCCCGGAACGAGGGGCCACGATTGTGTGCTTCCGTAATGCCGCCCAGCTGCCAGCGATCGTACGATAGGATGGAGCCCGGCAGCTACCAGCTCGACGAGTTCGTAGCCGTCGATAACCTGGGGTTCGGAAAATTCACTGTATTCCGGAATGGCGTCGGGAGCGGTCACGACAGCAGCTTTCATAAGGTTTCTTTCACACTAAGCGGGTGACGAGGTAAGTTCCCCATGAGCAGTGCCCCCCGATAGCCGACGAAGAAAGCGATTAAGGACGTTCGCCATGCACGGTCCTACTCCCAGCGAAACGCACCTCCTCCCAGACCACGAGCGCGCAAGGCAAGCTGTGCGTGATGTGAAGGGGCTGCCCTAAGAAGCGCGCATAATCGTGGGAGCATGATATTCACATTTTACAGACGCCTGTTTCGGGTGACCGAGACATGAAAGCATCGGTGTTAAGCGCGTACGGCGGTCCGGAAGTGATGAAATATCAGGACATGCCGGATCCCAAGCCGGGCGCTGGCGATGTCCTCGTTAAGGCGGCCGGCATCGGCATCAACCCGGAAGACATGCTCGAGCGCAACGGCGACTTAAAGGATCAGTTTCCGCTGCACTTTCCGGCGATCATCGGCCTGGACGTGTCGGGAACGGTGGTCGCGACAGGTGACGGCGTCACCGATCTCGCGGTCGGTGATCGCGTCTGCGGGTGGTCGTACCACACGTATGCTGAACTGGTCGCCGATAAAGCGACTTTTTTCGCCAAGGTGCCGGAGGGGATGGATCTGGTTGACGCGGCCGCGATTCCGCTCGTGGGGGTCACAGGCAGCCAATTGATCTCGGTCGCGAGCGGATTGCAGCAAGGCCAGACGGTGTTGGTCTCCGGCGCGGCGGGCGCTGTCGGTCGTTGTGCCGTCTACACGGCGAAACTATTCGGCGCGCGCGTGATCGCGGGCGTTCTGCGTTTACAGCTCGACCGGGCAAAGAGCATCGGCGCGGACGAAACGATCGCTCTCGACGACCCGGCCGCGTTCGCAGCGATTCCACAAGTCGACGTCGTGGCGAACACGCTTCGCGGGAACGCGGCGACGGAGCTGCTCAGGAAGGTCAAGGACGGCGGAACGTTCGCATCGGTGACGGGAGAGCCCGGCGGCGCCGAGGGCTACCCGAAGGTGCGCGTGGTTTCATTTCGCTCAAAGCAAGACCGAGCGGGCATCGCCTCCATCGTCGATGCCGTACTCTCAGGCAAGCTGACGATCCCAATCGGCCTCCGCGAGGAGCTTAGAAACGCGGGCGCCGCGCAAGCTGCGTTCACGAAGGGCGGCATCGGCAAAGTACTGCTCATCCAGTGAGTCGCACTCCGCTGGCTTGCGTGGCGCCTCGCCGGAGGGCTCCCGGGCGCGGGCGCTACATCCAGATGATTTCCTGTGCGTGTCCATCAGAGGTGCAAATGGTGGTCGCTGCCCTTGAATCTGACCATGCGATGGCCTTCGTATGATAACTGCCTTTACTTAGCTCCATGCCAACATGTGCAAGTGGAGCTCGTAGGGACGCTTGTTCTGCGTTCTCGGCGATCACCGCGTTGAGCTCGGCTCGTTCGTTTGCCGACATATGCTCTTCTATAACGGTATGCACGATTATCGTCGCCTGCCCTTCGCGGCATCTTGCTTCGCGGGGGATCCAGGTCGAAAAGTTTTCAGCGTCGATGGTAACCGGTATCTTTCTCGCGGCTTCAATTGCTGCGCGGAGGCGATCGAGACGATCGGCCTGGTCGGGCCAGACGAAGGACTGCAGGCGTAACCTACCGCTCTTACTCCTTAGATCGATCGGCGACAGATCGCAACCCCGCCGCTCGACCACCTCGAGGCATGCGTCTAGATGGTTCGGGCGCCCTTGTTCGATGCGGTTACGCAGAACCAGCGGCGAACTAATGTCGCCCCAAGACCAATCGGCCTCCTCATATCGGTAGTGGTCAAATCGCAAGTTTAATCCCGCGCTTGCCCCTATTTCAAAGATCCGGATTGGAAGACGAAATTGTGCCGCCACCCACAAGGACGCGGCAAGGATAGGCATCGAACGGGCCGGCTCGTTTGTCTGGACGATACCTCTGAACAGACGCTCAATTCGATCCCGATCGCGGGTTAGGATAACGCGACCCGCAGTCCACGCGGCGCGCCCGTCGCCGTCGCCCCCGACCGATGGGTAGTGCTTTAAAAGTGTCGGCTCTCCATCTAAGGCCAGATAGTGCAGCGCGCCGGCAAGATTGAGCCCAGGTCGAGCGTAGTGCGGATACGAGTCGAGCAGCTCGCGAATTGATCCGCCTTCACGGTAGTCGGAGAGAGCCGCCCGAATAAGCGCTGCCGTGAACGGGGAGCCCATGGTGGCGCACGCCTGCGCTTGCAACTCCAGCCTTTTTAGAATGTCCGCCACTTTTTAGGATTTTCTTGCGCAAAACGTCGCGCGACGATCTTCGACCTCCGGTGCTCAACCCCCACGCAGTGGCGATTCAAAAATGAAAAATCCATCGCAAAAGATCGACGACCTCATTTCAGAATTGGACGACTGGCGCCGCGACACATTTTCGGAAATTCGCAAAGTAATTCGAGAAGCTGACCCAGAGGCGATCGAGGAGTGGAAATTTATGGGAACTCCGGTTTGGTATCGCGATGGGATGATCGCATGTGCCAACGCGCACAAAGGCAAGGTGAAGCTCACATTCAACCAGGGAGCGAGCCTTCCGGATCCCAGCAAATTGTTCAATGCGGGCCTTGACGGGAACCAGCGGCGCGCCATCGATTTCTACGAAGATGACAAGATTAACAGACGTGCTCTAAAAGCTCTTGTCTTAGCCGCAATCGCTTTTAATAGCGACGCTTCCAAAAAATCCAAACCGAAACCTAAGGTCGGTCGCGCAAAAATCATCTAAGCGCGTTTCGCCAGATGAGTACGTAACTTCTCCTGCGGCTGCGCGCGCCCGCCGATTCCGGTTGCGGAAACATCACCGCCCGGCCCGAGCGGCGCGGCGAAAATCAATGGGAGATTTGCCTCCTTTTAGGCCTGCAGATACGATCTCGCTATTCGGCCCCGACGCCCGCGTCATGAGGCGCCGAATCGGCGGCTGAGGCTTGAACGCCTGGCAAAGCGGCCGGAATTATCCGGTGCAGCTCGAAAGGGATGGTCATATGTGGAACCCCGGTTAGGGCAGCCTTCTGCGTGAAGCGAAACCTCGTATTGCCGGTAACGTCGCTCCTCTCGATCCTTCTCGCATCATTCCACCTGGTGGATGACATCGTATACGGGTCGGACAAAGGCGTGGCATTAAACCTCCTGG
>JBAVTZ010000014.1:0-2648 GCA_049696515.1 Candidatus Cybelea sp.
TCGATCGTTTCCACGCTCGATGGGTTGGCCGAGTCGCCCGGCGCGCCTGCGTTGCGACGTTCGTCGGGCTGGTTCCGGCGGAGGTCGCGTATGATGCGGCGAAAGGCCCGCGAGCCTTTACCAACGCCTTAGGAGTTCCCACACGTGCCAATTTTGGATCCAACTCAGACCACCGCCGTTTCGCCGCCGCCCGCCGAGGGTGACGTGAGAGATCGACGGCGCGCCGACGAAGGGCGTTCGCGCATTGCGTGGGCCGCTGCCTACATGCCCGTGTTAGCCCAAATTCGCGACCGCTTCGAGCTCGAGAAGCCGCTGCGCGGGATCCGCATCGGCGCCTGTCTGCACGTTACGACCGAGACCGCGAACCTGATGCTCGCGCTGCAGTCCGGCGGCGCTGAGATTGCGCTGTGTGCCAGCAATCCACTCTCAACTCAAGACGACGTGGCGGCCGCGCTTTGCGACTATGGCGTTCCGACGTTCGCGATCAAAGGCGAAGACCACGCAAGGTATTATTCGCATATCGAATCGGTGATTGCGACGGAACCTCAACTTTCGATGGACGACGGCTGCGATCTCCTCACCACGCTTTTCACAAAGCACAAAGATCAGCTGGAAAAGATGATCGGCGGATGCGAAGAGACGACCACCGGTGTCATTCGACTTAAGGCGATGCAGCGCGACGGCGTGCTCCCTTATCCGGTAATAGCCGTCAATAACGCACTGACCAAGCACATGTTCGACAACCGTTATGGGACCGGGCAGTCGACGCTCGATGGCATCATCCGGGCCACCAACGTTCTGCTCGCCGGCCGTACGCTCGTCGTTGCCGGCTACGGCTGGTGCGGCCGCGGCATCGCTGCGCGCGCTGCCGGAATGGGAGCCCACATCGTCGTTACCGAGGTGGATCCGCGCAAAGCGATCGAGGCGGTCATGGACGGCTACCGCGTGATGCCGATGAGCGATGCCGCAAAAATCGGCGATATCTTTGTGACCGTTACCGGAAACTATCACGTCGTGCGTGACGAGCACTTCAAACTGATGAAGGATGGCGCGATCGTCTGCAACTCGGGGCACTTCAATGACGAGCTCGATCTCGATGCGATTCGTAACCTCGCTCTGGGTAAGTCCGAACCGCGCGCCTTCGTCGAGCAGTATGAGCTGCACGACGGTCGGAAGGTCTGTATTCTCGCCGATGGGCGCCTGATCAATCTTGCTGCCGCCGAAGGCCATCCGGCAGCGGTGATGGATATGTCGTTTGCCAATCAGGCCTTGGCGACGGCATACCTTGTGAAACACTACAAGGAGCTCGAGAAGAAAGTCTACGACGTTCCGATCGAAATCGACGAAGAGGTGGCTCGACTCAAGCTTTCATCAATGGACGTCGAAATCGACACGCTCACCCCCGAGCAGGTAAAATACCTCGCCTCCTGGAGTGAAGGAACCTAATGCCTTACACGAGGCTCTTTACCAGCGAGTCGGTAACCGAAGGTCACCCCGACAAGCTGGCCGATCAAATTTCCGACGCGGTACTCGATGCGCTGATCAAAGACGACCCCTACTCGCGCGTGGCCGTCGAAACGTTCGCGATCACCGGTCAGATCCACATCGCCGGTGAAGTGACGACCCGCACCTACGTCGACATTCCCCGTTTGGCTCGCGAAGTGGTCCGCGACGTCGGTTATACGCGGTCGGCAATCGGCTTCGACGCCGAGACCTGCGGCGTAAGCGTCGCTATCGACGAGCAGTCGCCCGACATCGCGCTGGGCGTCGATCGCTCGGTCGAGGCAAAGGCCGGTGACAAAGATGCCTTCGAGCTGATCGGTGCCGGCGATCAAGGGATGATGTTCGGCTATGCGTGTCGCGAGACCGAGGAGTTGATGCCGCTGCCGATCGTGCTCTCGCATAACCTCACCCGGCACCTTTCCGCGATGCGCAAGAACGGCGATATTCCATATCTGCGCCCCGACGGCAAATCGCAAGTCACGGTCGAGTACGAGGGCAACAAGCCCATGCGGGTGGAGGCCGTCGTCGTTTCCACCCAGCACGATCCGGAGATTCCACTTGAAGAGATTCGCCGCGAAATCGGCGTAAAGGTTATCAATCACGTGATTCCGGCCGCGATGCGCGACGAGCGCACCCGTGTTTACGTGAATCCGACCGGTCGCTTCGTTATCGGCGGCCCCAAGGGTGACGCTGGTTTGACCGGACGTAAGATCATTGCCGACACCTACGGCGGCATGGCGCGTCACGGTGGCGGCGCGTTTTCAGGAAAAGACCCGACGAAGGTCGATCGTTCGGGAGCCTATGCGGCGCGCTGGGTCGCGAAGAACGTCGTAGCGGCCGGGCTGGCCGATCGTTGCGAAGTGCAGGTCGCCTACGCGATCGGCGTCGCGCACCCCGTCAGCGTCTCGGTCGAAACCTTTGGAACCGCGCGGGTCGATGAGGAAAAGATCGCCAAGGCAGTAATGCAGGTCTTCGACCTTCGTCCTGCGGCGATCATCCATAATTTGAACCTGCGTCGCCCGATCTATAAACACACGGCCGCATACGGTCACTTCGGCCGTCCCGATCTCGACCTGCCTTGGGAACACGTCGATCGCGTCGACGCGCTTCGCTCGGCGACTGCCTTCTATGGAGAACAGCTACGT
>JBAVTZ010000015.1:0-2325 GCA_049696515.1 Candidatus Cybelea sp.
ACGCTGGGCCTCGGCCGGGCGCTCTTCCAGGGTCTTTTTCTCGCGCCGCAGATCGTCGAACAGTGCTTGCGTGGGCTCGACTTCGCCGCGGCGCTTTTCGACTCGTTAGGTTATACGGTTGAACCCCTGGCCGGCGCGCGACGCACCGATATCGTGCAGGCGATTTCGCTGGGCTCGCCGGAGCGGCTGACGCGCTTTGCCGAGGGTCTACAGGCGGCGCTGCCGGTCAACGCGCGCTTTCGACCCCAAGCCGGAGCGGTGCCTGGGTATCGCGATCCTGTGATCATGTCGTCCGGCGCGTTCATCAGCGGAGCGACGATCGAGCTCTCGTGCGATGCCCCGCTGCGTCCGCCTTTCGAAGTCTACCTGCAGGGCGGCGTGAGTGCGGTGCACGCCTACCTCGGCTCACTCCTCGCCGCGCGGGCGATCGAGGGAGACGCGAAGTAGCCGTCGCAAGCGAGCGATCTCTTAGGCTCCATAAGTGCCAGGAGGGAGGCGGATCGCCTAGAGAAGGGCTGGCGGGGATGTACCTGCTCGAAGTTCTCAGCGGTCCGCTTGACGGGAAGACTTGGCCCTTTGAGCGGGAGATCACGATCGGGCGCGACGACGCACTCTCGGAAGCCTGCCTTGCGCTCGACCGGTATGTATCTCGTCAACACGCTCGCCTGCAGATAGAGGCGAACTCGATTCGGCTGACCGATTTGCGTAGCCGCAACGGCACGAAGCTCAACGGACAGCCGGTGGTCGGTGACGTGCCGCTACCGGTCGGCACGCCGTTTATCGTCGGTCGCACCGTCCTACGGGTGACACGCTCGTAAGCTGATTATGGAACTTGCGATTACCGTGGCGCCGGCGCGCGCGCTCTTCCGCGCCTTGCCTCGCCCACTTGGATTCGTGCCGACGATGGGTGCACTCCACCTGGGACATCTCGACCTGGTGCGACGAGCGCATAGCCGGTGCGCGTCGGTCGGGGCGTCGATATTCGTCAACCCCCTGCAGTTCGGGGCGAACGAGGATTTGGCGGCCTACCCACGCGACCTCGAGCGCGATCGAGCGAAGTTGGCCGCGGCGGGAGTCAACGTCCTCTTCACACCGGAAACCGCGACGATGTATCCGCCGGATTTTGCGACCGCAGTTGACGTCGGTGCGCTGGGGACGGTTTTCGAAGGCGCAATACGGCCGCTGCATTTTCGCGGTGTCACGACGGTCATCGCAAAGCTGCTCAACATCGTGCAGCCGGAGATACTCTTTCTCGGACAAAAGGACGCGCAGCAGGCGGTGGTTCTACGAAAGATGCTCGGCGATCTCGATTTTCCGGTCGAGCTGGAGCTCGTGCCGACGGTGCGCGAGCCCGATGGTTTAGCCATGTCGAGCCGTAACGGTTATCTCGATTCGAACCAGCGTACGGCGGCCCCGACGCTCTACCGTGCGCTGCTCGCGACGCGTGAGGCGCTGGAGGATGGCAGCTCTAAGAGCGAGGCCGTTTCCGCCGGAAGGGCGGCCTTGGATTCGTCGGCAAAGCTCGACTACCTCGACGTCGTGGATGCCAATAGCTTTGCGACCCTCGACCGTTTGCGTCCGCCGGCGATCATCGTTGCTGCGGCCCGTTTTGGCGGAACGCGATTGATCGACAATCTTTGGGTAACCTGATGTCGCCGGTCGATTCTGCTGACGACAGCCTGCGCGGAGCGCGGATCTTCCTCGGCGTGAGCGGCGGCATCGCGGCATACAAGGCTGCGGCCTTGACGAGTGCGTTGGTACAGCGCGGCGCGGAGGTGGACGTCGTTATGACGGCCGATGGCGAGCGCTTTATCACCGCGCTCACCTTCTCGTCGCTGACCGCGCGGCCGGTCTACACATCGCTTTGGGACGTGCCCGAGCGAATTCCGCATATCCGGCTCGTGCGCGAGGCGCAGGTCGCGCTGGTCGTGCCGGCCACCGCGAATCTCATCGCGAAGCTCGCCGCGGGCATCGCCGACGATCTGCTCACGTGTGCGCTGCTGGCAGCCCGCATTCCGCGCATTCTCGCGCCGGCAATGAACGAGGCGATGTACCAAGATGTTGCGACCCAGTCGAATCTCGCCGTGCTGCGCTCGCGGGATTACGAGATCGTGGATCCGGAGCGCGGCTTTCTGGCCGAACGTGAAAGCGGCATCGGGCGCTTAGCCGGCGAGGAGCGCATCCTCCAAGCCCTGGAGCGGGCGCTCGCGCGCCGCCGTTCGTTGCAGGGTAAGCGAGTTGCGATCACGGCCGGCCCGACGCGCGAGCCATTCGATCCGGTGCGGTTTTTGAGCAACGCCTCCACCGGTTCGACCGGGATCGCGC
>JBAVTZ010000016.1:0-11193 GCA_049696515.1 Candidatus Cybelea sp.
GCCACGACCGCACCGTTGAGGTGATCGATCTCGCTGGGATGTCCCGATTCGAGATCGTACGCCATCGAGCTCTTGGCATCGGCGCCGAGAGCGACGACTTCCGTCACGTACTGCCATGGATTCACGAACGGAAGGTTGATCTTGAGCGCGGCGGCAACGTTGGCGGTCTCTTCTGCCAGTGCTTCCGCGAGATGCGCCGCATTGGGATCCCGCGGTATTTCGCCGGCGTTACAGTCGAGCAGCGCGGAGAGCGCGTTGACGGAGGCATTTGCAACCAACTTGCCCCAGAGGTGTGGGCGAATGTCGTAAACGACCGAAGCGCGCAAACCGCTGCGCGTCAGCAGCTCGGCCACCATGCGAGACGTCCTCGATGAAGCCGTCGTCGATCCGATGATCGTGTTGCCTTGCTCGGAGCTCCGTACCCGTCCAGGCGCGACCGTCTGCGACGACTCAGTCGTGATGCCGAGAATTACCGGCACCGCTCCGCCTAGCGCCGTCTTGATCGCATCCTCGTTGCCGACGCCGTTCTGCAGGGAGATCACCGGCGCGGCGGGATCGAGCTCGCCGGCGAATGCCCGCAGCGCGTGCAAAGTGTCCACGGCCTTGACGAAGAGAAAGAGCATTTGCGATCCGTAGAGGTCGCGTGGATGGCGGGCTACCGTGACCGCGCGGGCCGGCTCGCCGTTGACGCGCACGCCATCACGTGCGACGGCATCGGCGACCGCCGCATTGTCGTCGAGCATCGTCACCTGGGAACAGCCGGCGAGGTGAAAACCGAAGAGCGTTCCCATTGCGCCCGCGCCGATCATCCCAATGCGCGGGGTCTCTGACTCGGCAGCCACTATTGGTTCACCGGTTCCTTAGAACTGATACTGCAAACCGAAGGTGTTGCGGCGCGATGCGTGCGTGATGTCGCGCTGTCCAAAGAAGAGCGACGTGCCGGGCGCGATTCGCAAGTTCCCGTAGAGATCGATCATCGGGTAGGTGAGATCGTAAATTCGGGTTTCCAAACCCAGACCGTGCAACGGCGCATATTGACCGAGCAGGCCGATTTGCGAATAAAGGACGCCCCCGCCGATGTGAAAGTCGCCGCGGTTCGCTACCAGCAGCGCGTTCCAGGTTGTGTTATTGCCGATGGCATTGGCACCGACTGCGAGGCTCGTGTTAGCGTGCGGCAACAGAATGGCGTTAATGTCGCCGAGTGGTCCCTGGCTGCTGGTCAGTACGGGGTTCAAGCCCGGGTTGTGCTGCGGCGAGAGACCGCTTAAACGGACTTGAATGGCGATCAGGTTGCGCGCAAGCGTTGACAGTTGCGACTGTAAGTGCGTCCGTATCGCCGAGGGACCGCCATTCGGGCCGCTGGTTGCGGCCGGGCCAGCGTTTGGATACGGAGAACTGCTGGGCACCGTGGCCGGGGCAGGGGTGGCGCCGGCATCGACTCCGTAGACGCTGCTGCTCCCCCCGAGCTGACCCAGCAAGGAGTTGGCTTTCTGCATGACGGCGTCGAGATTCGCGATCGTGTTGCGAAGCTGCGCTTGCGTCTGCGGATTGCCGGTGACCGTTCGCAGGTCTTCGAGCATCGCTGCCAGCGACTGGGTTGCCTCGGCAACGCTCTGAGTCGTGGTCAAAACGCTCGCCTTCAACCGTGGATCGGTGGCAAGATCCTGTAGCGCGGACATTGACCGGTTGAGCGAAACCGCGGTGGATTGAAATTGATCGAGCAACACCCCAAGCTTCTTGGAATCGGTTGAGGCCGCGCTATTCAGCGTCGCCGAGAGCTGCACGATGTTTCCGCTTGCCGTCGTGAGCGTTGTTTGCAGGGTTCCGCCGATCCCTAACAGTTCGCCCGAAAGCTGCCGTAGCGACGCCTTGGTCGAGAGGGTCAGGTCGTTGGCGTTGTTGAGGGTTGTCTGCAGGGTGTTGAGCAGCTTCGGCGTTCGCGCTTCGAGCATTGCCATGACGGCGTCGAAGCGTTTGACTTCGCCTTGGCCTTGTTGCAGCAAGTCTGCGATCGTGGCCGTGTTGCTTCCTTTCGGCTGCTGGTCGATCGGAAGAACTTGGCGTGGCAGGAGCGCTACGGGCGGCTTCTCACGTGGCGGCACGATGACCACTGCCGGTGAGCCCGTCAGCGGCGACTGAATTAGGAAGCTCGAAGCGGCCGGAATGTCGATGTCGCGGTCGATGGCCATGATCACGTCAACGGTGTTGTCGGGCAGCAGCTCGATTGAATCTACCGAACCGATCGTGACGCCGCTGAAAGAGACCAGCGCTCCGCGCGATAGCCCCGCCGCGGATTCGAAATGAACGCCGATGCGGTATCCGGTGTGCCGCGTTCCGAAATCGGTGATGACGTAGAAGATTCCGAAGAGCAGCAGCAGCGCGGCGATCGCGAATGCACCCACTTGGGCCTGCCTAGTCATAGCATACCTATTAGGCTTTCAAAAAAAATGGCCTCGCGGAGCCGGCAAGGAAAGGCGTCGAGCCGCCTAAATCGGGATCGGTCCAACTTCCGAGCCCTGGAGAAATTGCTGAACGATCGGATTGGACGAATTGCGGATGCGATCGGCCGTGTCGTACGCGATGATCGCCCCTTCGAAAAGCATCGCCACGTAGTCGGCCATCGCGAAGATGGACTGCAAGTCGTGTGAAATCACCACGGCGCTGCCATTGAGTTTCTCGCGCAGCTTCAGGATCGTGTCGGTGATTAGGTTCGTGACGATGGGATCGAGCCCGGTGGTTGGCTCGTCGTACAAGACCAGGTCGGGGCGCGTGACGATCGCGCGGGCAAAGCCGGCGCGCTTGAGCATGCCGCCGGAAAGCTCGCCCGGGAAGTCGTCGTAGGACTGCGTGAGGCCGACGCTCTCCAGCGAATCCATCACGGTTCGCCGAATCTCAGCCTCGGAAAGGTTGGTGTGTTCGCGCAGCGGGAGTGCCACGTTCTCGCCGACCGTCAAGCTATCCAGCAGCGCGGAAAATTGGAATGAAAGGCTGATCTTCTGCCTCACCTGGATGAGTTGCTCCTCCGACATGTGGCAGATGTCTTGACCGCGTACGTAGACGTGGCCCTCGCTCGGCAAAAGGAGCCCGTCGAGCAGCCGCAGGATGGTCGATTTTCCCGCGCCTGAAAGCCCGATGACGCAGGTTATCGCGCCGTCAATGACGTCGAGGCTGCAGTTCTTCAGTATGACGCGGTCGCCAAAGGCCAGCGTTGCGTCGGCGATCCGTGCGACGAACTTGCCGTCTGTTCGGTTCATCGGCCGCCGCCGAAAAGCAGAAACGAGAGGACGAAGTTAGAGACGAAGATCAGAATGATCGCCACAACCACGGCTGCGGTCGTCGATTGGCCGACCCCGGCCGCGCCCCGGCGGGTCGAAAGCCCCTGGTAGGCGCCGACCATCACGATGATCACCGCAAAGACGAAGGCCTTAAGCAAACCCTTGACGACGTCGGTGAAATCGATCGACTGGCGTACCGACGAGAGAAACGCATCGTACGGGATATGTGCGTAGGTCTGCGCGACCCACATCCCGCCGGCAACCGATACGACGTCTGCAAAGATCGTCAGCAGCGGGAGCATCAGCAGCAGCGCCACCAAGCGCGGCACGACCAGAAAACGCGAGGGCTCCAAGCCCATGGATCGCAGCGCTTCGATCTGCTCGGTAACGACCATCGAGCCGAGCTCGGCGGCGATCGCCGAGCCGACGCGCCCGGCCACTACGACGGCGGTCAACATCGGACCGAGTTCTCGCACCGAAGCGTAGGCAACCGCCCCGCCCACAAAGTTACCAAAACCGTACGCGACTGCTTGCTGCGCCGACTCGAGCGAAATTACCGCGCCGGTAAAGAGCGAGGTGAGCAGCACGATGACGATCGATTGCACGCCGAGCAGCGCGGACTGCGAAATCGTCTCGGCGATGCGAATGCGAAGGCGAAACATGAACCCGAACGACTCGGCGGAGAGGAGCGTCAAGCCGCCGGTGTACTCGAAGAAATTGATCGTGGCGCGACCGAAGCGGTCGAGCAGTCTCACGGGCGAGCTTCCGTCAGCGCCGCCACGGCGTTCAAGACCCCTTGGGTGGCCTCGATCCGCTTGACCGCGACGCCCCGCTCGGCCGTGAGGTTGAAGTGCACTTGATTAACGTGTTCCAGGCGGCGATCGACGTCGTGCAGATGCGTACGAGCCTCGCTATCAAAAGCTTGAAAATAGCGTCGCGCCGCGTCGAGATAGGCGAGGCGCGTTCGGTCGTCGTCGGTGCCGGCGCGGATTGCGGCTTCGGTGGTTTGCTGTGCGCGTTTCATCGCGCGATCCGTGATGTGAAAGTCGCCGATGCGCGCGACTAGCTCGCGAAACCCGGCGTCAACCGGCATGGACGGGCGGTGAGGCGCCGAGTGCGGCATTTTGGAGCGCGAAGAGCCGGCGGATTCCCCCTTCCGCCAAAGCCAACAGCGTATCGAGCTCACGCCGGTCAAACGGCGCCGCTTCGGCCGTGCCTTGCAGTTCCACGAACCGGCTCGCGTCGGTCATGAAGACGTTCATGTCCACCAGCGCCTGGCTATCCTCATCGTAGGCTAGGTCGAGCAACGGCTGACCGGCCACGATACCGACGCTGGTCGCGGCGACCATCGCATCGAGCGGCCAGTGCGCGCGATCGGCGGGATCGAACCGGGTGCGCAAGGCCAGCGCTAATGCCACGCAGGCTCCGGTGACGGCCGCGGTGCGCGTCCCGCCGTCAGCTTGAATGACGTCGCAGTCCAGCCAGATGGTCCGCTCTCCGAGTTTGGCCATGTTGGTTACGGCGCGCAGGGCGCGGCCGATAATCCGCTGGATTTCGTGCGTGCGGCCACCCAGGCGTCCCTTTGACGCTTCGCGTTGGGTGCGCTCTTGGGTAGCGCGCGGCAACATCGCGTATTCGGCCGTAACCCATCCCACGCCGCGCCCCTTCATCCAGGGGGGGACGCGCTCCTCGATCGAGGCGGCGCAGAGAACGCGGGTATTGCCCACGCCGATCAACACGCTGCCCTCGGCATATTTGAGGAAACCCGGTTCGATCGTCACCGGTCGCAGCTCGTCGTACCGCCTCCGATCGCTGCGGACCATTACTCGACGGTAACGGTCTTGGCGAGATTGCGGGGCTGGTCGACGTCTTTGCCTTCGATGTCGGCGATGTGATAAGCAAGCAGTTGCAGAGGAATCACGTTGACAATGGGTGAGAGCAGCTCGTGGACTCGCGGTACCCAGAAGACGTGATCGGCCACGCTTTTCGCTTCCTCGTCGCCATAGTTCGCGACCAGAACCACCGGTGCTTCGCGGGCCTTCGATTCCATGATGTTAGAGAGGATCTTCTCCCGCACGCGATCGTGCGTCATGACGCCGACGACCGGCACGGTGGAATCGAGCAGGGCGATCGGCCCGTGCTTCATTTCGCCGGCCGGATAGCCCTCGGCGTGAATGTACGAGATCTCTTTGAGCTTCAAAGCCCCTTCGAGCGCCGTGGGGAAGTTCACGAAGCGTCCGATGAAGAGCACGCTCTGTGCTTTTCGCAGCTCGCGCGCAACCTTACGGATCTCATCCGAGGCGTTGAGCACGACGTCGACTGCGGCCGGGAGCAGCTTTGTCCCCTCGGCAATCTCCTGAAGACGGCGCTCGTCTGCGGTCCCGCGCAGCCGCGCAAGATAGAGCGCGAAGAGGGTCATGGCCGTTACCTGAGAGACGTACGTTTTGGTTGCGGCAACGCCGATCTCAGGGCCTCCGCGCGTGTAGAGCGTTGCGTTCGCCAGTCGCGTTAGATGGGATCCCAGTACGTTGCAGATTCCCAGAACGTCGCAATCCAGCTGCTTGGCGATGCGTACCGCCTCGATCGTATCGGCGGTCTCCCCCGACTGGGACATCGCGATCACGAGCGTCGTCGGATCGATCACCGGATCTCCGTAGCGAAACTCGCTAGCCAGTTCCATCTCGACCGGCAGGCGCACCAGCGAGCGTAAAAGATACATGCCGACCATGCCGGCGTGATATGCGGTTCCGCAGCCCGTAATTGCGATCTTACTGAGTTTGCGAAGCCGCTCGGTGCTGATGCCGGCGATCTCGTCGGCGAGGTGGACGCGATTCTCGTCGTCGATGCGCCCGGCCAGCGTTTCTTTGATGACCTGGGGTTGCTCGAAAATCTCTTTGAGCATGAAGTGCTTGAAGCCGCTCTTCTCCGCCGAGCCGGCATCCCAGGTGATCGCCACCGGGGTGCGCTCGATGCGCGTACCGGCATAATCGGTTAGCCGAAAACCGTCACGACCAACGACCGCAATCTCGCCCTCTTGAAGAATGACTTCACGGCGCGTATAGGGCAGAATCGCCGGCGTGTCGGAAGCGACGTACATCTCGCCCTCACCGATGCCGAGTACCAGTGGGCTTGCGCCGTTACGGGCGAAGACCAAGTGCTCGGGATCGTCGCTCGAGATGACGCCGAGCGCGTAAGCGCCACGTACCTCGCGCAGACTGCGACGAACAGCCTCCTCGAGATCCCCATCATAGTGGAGCTCGATAAGGTGTGCCAACACCTCGGTATCGGTCTCGCTGCTGAAGACGTGACCGAGCTCGATCAAGCGCGCTCGGAGGTTTGCATAGTTCTCGATGATCCCGTTATGGACGACCGCGATCTTTCCGCGGCAATCCATATGCGGATGGGCGTTGGCATCCGAAGGACGTCCGTGCGTGGCCCAGCGCGTGTGTCCCACGCCGACGGGACCCGAAAGTGCTTCGCCGTTATTGAGGCGCTCCGCCAGCCGTGAAAGCTTCCCTTCGGCCTTCGACCCTGCCAGCGCGCCGTCCGGATCGATGACGGCGATGCCGGCGCTGTCGTATCCGCGATATTCGAGGCGGCCGAGCGCATCGAGGATGATCGGGACGCTATCGCGTCCGCCGATGTATCCGACTATCCCGCACATGGCAGCTTACTTGATGCCCTCTCGCGTACGCCGATAGATGATTTTCCCGTCGGCGATTTCGTCGAGAGCAATTGAGACGGGCTTGTTAGGGTTGATCGTCTCGCGGTCCACCAAGGGTTCGCTGGCGAAGTACTCGCGGCGATCCGTCGCCGGGAGCTGTTGGACGCGAATCCAGTTGTTCAGCTGGCGCGCGCGCTTGGTGACGATATTTACGAGGCTGAATTTGGAGTCCGCGTGCTCGAGAAGCGCGTCCAAGTCGCCGAATACGGATTTACTCATGAGTTGGTGATAGGTTCCTTCTACGTAAACGTTGGTTAGGATGACTCGACGCGCTGAATCGAGTCGTCAGGGTAACGGTGGATTCGAAAGTGCTCTGCTTGTAAGATCGCGTCCAGGTCGCGAACCGCCTCGGTTGGATGGTCTTGTTCGTTGACGACGATGTAATCGAAGCTTCGGATGTATTTCATCTCCTGTTGCGCTATTTCGAGCCGGCGCGCGATTTCTTCATTTGTTTCGGTTCGACGAGCGAGCAGCCGCTCGCGGAGGTGTGAGAAACGGTCGGGTACCAGAAAGATCAGCACGGCCGCCGGATAGCTCGCCTTAACGGCCAGCGCACCGTTGACCTCGGGTTTCATGACCACGTCGTACCCTGCGATCAGGTTCTGCTCGACGTAATCGGACGGCGTGCCGTAAAGGTTGCCGTTATACTCCCGCCACTCCAGAAGCCGCCCGTCGCGCCGAAGTCGGTCGAACTCCTGCGGCGAAACGAAAAAGTATTGCTCTCCGTTGCGCTCCTCCGGTCGCGGCGCGCGGGTCGTAACCGAAACCGAATACCGCAGGCTAGGGCGGCGCTCCCGAAGCGCCTCGACGAGGGTATCCTTGCCGGCCCCTGAGGGCCCAGATACGACGAACAGCAGACCCGGCCCCGTCCCCAACCCTGCTCCGTTCACGCTCCGGGCCCGCTTAACCTCGGCATGCCCCTAGACGGCTCTCAAGAGGGCGCGATTTCGATCAAGGCAAAGCCGCCGGCGTCGACGATGACCCCGATCCCGTCGAGAAGCGCCTGCTTGGGCAGTTCCCCACGTTCCTCCCATCCGTTCCAGACGGTTGAAAAGATTCGCACCCGGTACTCGTCTTTGCTCAGATCCGAGATCCCGGCCCCAGTCATCGAGGTGCGGGTGGTCGGGTTTCCGACGAAGATCAGGCAGCGATCGTCGTCGGCTAGCGCGACCACGGTCGCGAGCGGATCGGCGACGCGGGCGCGCTCGCTCACATCGCGACTGTAACGCGTAACCTTGGCGTTCGAGCCGAGTTGCGAGGTCGTGTGGAGATGCAAGCCGTCCGGCATTCGACAGGCGATCCAGGCAATGAACGTTCCCCGGTAGGGAACGTTGATCGCGCTCAGCCAGCGCCAATCCGCAGCCAGCGCCGGATTGATGCTGTCCGCGCCGTTAAAGACCGCGAGGCCGCCGGCTCCTTCAATAGCTGCCCACAAATACCGGGGCGCGTCCCATGGCGAGAGCATCATCCCCTGATTGACGAGGATCTCGCCGTGAAGCCATTCGGAAAACTGACCCGGAACGGTATTGTTACGCCGCGGATCGCTCGAAAAATGCCGAAAGCTGCTCGCGAGGGCGTTCGCCATGGAGGCCGGCTCGAGCTTGGCCGCGGCAAACGCATACCAGTACGAAACGGCGACCCAGACGCCACCCAGAAGACCGAAACCATGCACCGGTCCGTAGGCGAGCGCGTCGCGCGGGACCGTACGGATTCCGGCATCGGTCCAAAAGGCGGCATCGCTAAGTGCACCGATGATCCGAGCGGCCCGGTTTGGCGGGGCCACGCCGAAGAGCACCGGAAAGATCAGGTCGGCCGTAATATCGGTGCGCTTTGAGCCGTCAACATCGATATTGAGCAAATAAACATCGTTTTCCGGATTTACGAGATGCGTGTTGATCGCGTGGCAAAGCGCCGCGGCTTCTGTGGTGTAGTGTTTGGCGGCGGTGTGATCGCCTTGCGTTTGGGCCATGCGCGCGAGTGCGAGCAACGCCGCGTAACACTCGGAGTTCACCTCGGTGGATGCCCCGCTAATGCGGTAGTTTGGAATAACGTTACGCCAGCCGAGGATACCCTGCTCCCAGGTACCGGTCGAGGTGCACCAAACCAAGCCGTCAGCATTGCGCTGTGACAATAGGTAGTCCATTGCTTTAACCGCGCCGGGATAGCAAGAGCGCAAGAAATCCGCGTCTCCGGTAGACGCGAAGTGATGCCAAAGCGCGATGACTACGAGCGGCGTATTGTCGTTGACGTTGAGCCCGTAGTCCTCCGGCTTGCCGTTGCGAACGTCGTAGTACTCGACGATCTTTCCGCTCGGTTCCTGAAGTCGAAAGTAGGCTCCCAGGGATTCGGCTGCAAAATCCGGAGTCAGGTAGTCGGCGCCAAACGACATCCACGCGGTGTCCCGCCCGACGCTGTTGTTGCTGCGGGTCGGATCGTTGGTAAAACACCAGCCCGTGGGTGCGTAGGTCTGTACCCGAAGCATATTTGCCTTCGCCCAGAGCACGCCGTGGTTGACGTCGCTATTGGGCGTCCGCAGCACCGACCGGCGCAGGTATTTCCAGTAGTAGTCGCTGGTACGCCGGCCGGCCTCCGCGCCGCCCGGACAGCGCCGGCGCGAGTTTGCCAAATCGTCGCGCGAACTGGCCGAAAGCACGCAGAGAAAATCTACCCAACGGTCGCCGCCGGGTGGCAGATCGACCGCGACGTGAAGCACACCGATCGCGTCGGCTCCAAGGCTGAGCGCGGAGTTAGCAAGGCGTCCGGGCGAAAGAAGCCCGACCACTTTGCCTCGGTCGGAGTTCACCTCCCAACCGTCAGGCGGCTCGAGCGTTGCGAAGAGCCGCACTTGCGACGGATTGCCGCCGTTCCAGGCGACGATTCCCCCTAAGGTCTGGTCGTACTCGGCGAGGATGTCATGATCCGTGTTGCCTCGCAATTCACAAAAGCCGAACGTGTCGAAAGCGACCGGATACTCAGACTCGTTCTTAAAGTGGATTCGGTAGTAAACCGCCGGAGGAGGAACGGAGTCCTGGTCCTTCCAGTCGTCGTTGTAGGGAAATATCTGTTCGTGCACCTGGACGCCGTTGTCGAGCGTGAAGACGTGATCTTGACGTTCCGGATGGATGTGGAACTCGCCGTAAAGTTGCCCGAGGCGGACCTTGCTGCGACGATCCCATTGGTGTATTTCGATCGCACCGAAGAAGTCGTAGCCGGCATCGGGGCAGTAAACCTTTTGAATCGCGCCAGTCGGCTTGACGACGATGCAGCAGCGCGGGGCGCCTATCGTGCTTCCTTGCGCCATCTCACCGTCGCTGAGGACGTAGGCGAAGCGCGGGTCGACGACCGTATGACGCGTGCCGGCTACCGCGGGCACCAGATCGTAACGCGTCATTGCAGCGTACAGAGTACGCGCTGCATTGCTTCGGTAACGTTTGAATCGATAAGAGCGCCTGCGGGTCGGATATAGTTGACCCGTACCGCCAGATCGTCGCGGACGGCGAATCCGACCTGTAACGTCTTATGGGCGGGCAGCGCAAAGGTCGCGAGACCCGCAGCAGCCGGGCACGGTCCAAAAGGCTGACTTCCCTGCAGCTTGGCGCCGCGATGCTGCAACAACACGTTGATCGTCACTTGGGAAGCCAGGTCCGGCAGCGCGCCGCCGAACGCGTTTTTCTGATAAACGTACTGCTGCGCGTTCGATCCGCTTCCATTCGACCAGGCGCCGCCGGCGCCGGGTACCGGTTCCCAACCCTTCGGCGCCGGCGAGGCGCTACTGCTGCAGGCCGTCAGCATTGCGAACGCGACGGCCAAGGCTCTTGGCATTTTCACCATAAGAAGGTTTGATGCTGACCGATTGGCTCCTCATCCGGCGCCTCGCGCAGGAGCTCGAAGAACGGCTCCGTGGCGCGCGGGTCGAGGATGCCGGCGTACTCGCGGACGGGCGGGTTGCGCTCGTCTTTCGGGCGCACGGAACGAAGTCGCTTCTGGGGATCGATCTCTTTGCCTCACCGCCTCTCGTGACGCTGGAAGAGGACGGCCCCGAAGTCGACGACGAGCCAGGCTTCGTGCGTGCGCTGGCGCGCTCGCTGCGCGGAATGACGCTCGCCGGCGTTTCGGCGCGACGTTACGACCGGCTCGTGCGCTTGAGTTTCGCGGCTCGTTCGCGGTTCGGTGTCGGCGACCAGATCGAGCTCT
>JBAVTZ010000017.1:0-21990 GCA_049696515.1 Candidatus Cybelea sp.
GCCAGAGGGTGTAGAGCCCGGCCTCCAGCGCACCCCGAATGTCGCGGTCGTAGCGATCCCCGACCATTGCGGCGTGGGCCGGCGCGCCGCCGAGGGTCCGGCACGCGTGCGCAAAGAGCAACGGGTCGGGCTTCACCATGCCGACTTCGTCGGCGAGAAAGATCGCATCGAAGTACTCGCCGATCCGCAGCAGGGCGATCTTTTCACGATGCGTTTCGGCCAGCCCGTTGGTGACGATGCCCAGCCTTTTGCCGCGTTCGCGTAAGGAGCGCAAGAGCTCGATCGTGCCGGGAAAGAGCGTGTAGTATTTCACGCGATAGGCGTTGTAGCGTTCGGCGCTGCGCCGCGCGAGGTCGGAGTCCTGCCCGGCTCCAACGCTGTCTAGGGCCGACTGCCAGAGGCTGGCGCGAAGGCTCGCCAGTTTCACCTTCAGATCGTCAGCGGAGAGGCGCGCCCAAAAGCCTTCCGCTTCGGCGATATAGGCAGCCTTGAGCGCCAGCGCATCGACGCCTTGCTCGGCCGCCACCTCGCGCGCCACTTCCTCGGCGGCACTCTGGTACGCGTAGGTATCGTCATGGAGCGTGTCGTCCAAGTCGAAAAGAACGAGGTCTATGCGGCGCATGCTCTCACCGGATGTTCGGTATTCGCTCCTGCAAAACCGTCCAACCGTCGGACGAGATTTTTACCGATCCGGAAAATGGAGTCTCGAACTCATAGATCACCACGAATAATATCACGATCAGGCCGACCAATATTCCCGTCATCATCAGCTGCGCCGGCTTGTTTTCAACGCCAAAAATGTAGCAGAAAGCGACCATAGCAAGCGCCCCAACGATCAGCGCAAACCAGAGTACCGATGGAACCGCCGGCGCCGCGTGGACGAGCCGTTCTCGACGTGAATCGAAGAGCCGCTCGACATTGGCGATTGCAGCCTGCTGCGAATCCTGCTCGCGCGCATCCTTTGGCACAAACGTTTGCACCCGATGTGACAGGTCTTCGAGAAAGGCCGCTGCGGTATCGGGGACGGTCTGGTCGCGGGCCATCGCCGGCCATTCGACGGTTATCATGGCCTGTGCGTAGTTGCGCAGGTCGCTGCGAACCGGTAAGCCCACCGAGTCGGGGAGTCCATCGGCGACGTGGTAAAGGTCGGCGGCGGCGTCGACTTCGTTCTCGACGTTGGAAACGGTTGCGTCATATTTCTGCCAGACGACCACAACCACAAATCCGAGCACGACCGCGTAGAGAATCCCTACCGCTGAGAAAAGGTAGCCGGCGACGTCGTTCTGACGTCGAAGCTTTTCGCTGCTCAACCGGCGCTGCAACCATGCGTGAAGCCCGACGAAGCAGGCTACCGCAACGAGCACGAAGAGCAGCTCGATCAGCGCCTCGGGAATGCTGACGATCGTACGCGTCAACGAGCCTACCACACCCGGTTAGTGTTCCGCGTAAATGAAGTTTCCTAGCTGCCGACCAGCTCGGCTAGGGCCTTGTCGAAAATCTTGGGCGCCTTTCCGCCGAAAAGGATGCTTTCGTTGCCGCCAATTTGTTTGCGGAGCTCGATCAGCTCGTCGCGCAGCGCGGCCGCCTTCTCGAACTCCAGCCCGGCGGCGGCTTCGCGCATCTTCCGCTCGAGGTCGCGGGCCATTTTGAGGGCGACGTCGCGCGGCAGCTTATCGAGCTTGAGCTTGGCGGTATTCTCTTGGGTCGCGCCAACCATGCTGAGGATGTCGTGAATCTGCTTGCGCACCGACTTCGGCTCGATGCCGTGCTCTTGGTTGTAGGCGACCTGCATCTCGCGGCGCCGGCGGGTTTCACCGATCGCACGGGCCATCGACTCGGTCACGACGTCGGCATACATGATGACTTTGCCCTCGACGTTGCGCGAGGCGCGGCCGATCGTCTGAATGAGCGAGGTTCCGCTGCGCAGATAACCCTCTTTGTCGGCATCGAGAATGCCGACCAGCGAAACCTCGGGAAGGTCGAGCCCTTCGCGCAACAGATTGATACCCACTAAAACGTCGAAGACGCCGGCGCGCAGGTCACGCAGAATCGCCACCCGCTCCAAGGTATCCACCTCGCTGTGCAGATAGCGGACGCGAAAGCCGTTTTCGAGCAGAAAGTCAGTCAGGTCCTCGGCCATCTTCTTGGTGAGCGTCGTTACCAAAACGCGTTCCTTGCGCGCCGCACGTAATCCGATCTCCTCCATTAAATCGTCGACCTGATTGCGAGTCGGCCTCACCTCGACTTCGGGATCCACCAGCCCGGTTGGACGAATAATCATCTCCACAACTTGTGCGCTGCGCCCGGTTTCGTACGTGCCCGGCGTCGCCGAAACGTAGACCGCTTGCGCGATGTGCTGGTCGAACTCGTTGTAAGTCAGCGGCCGGTTGTCGAGCGCGCTGGGCAGACGAAAGCCATGCTCGACCAAGACCTCTTTGCGCGAACGGTCGCCGGCGTACATGCCGTGCACCTGCGGCAACGTCACGTGCGATTCGTCAACGAAGAGCAACCAATCTTTCGGAAAGAAATCGATCAGACACCATGGGGTCGAGCCGGGCTCGCGTCCGGTCAGATGGCGCGAGTAGTTCTCGATGCCGTTGCAGTAGCCGACTTCACGCAACATCTCGAGATCGTAGCGGGTCCGCATCTCGAGTCGCTGAGCCTCCAGCAGCTTGCCATTTCGCTTGAAGTAGGCCAGCCGTTCGTCGAGTTCGGCTTCAATCGAGATGATTGCGCGCCGCAGCTTCTCTTCCGGCGTGATGAAGTGCTTGGCGGGAAAGATCAGGAGATCGTTCTTGCTCTCCAAGTACTCGCCGGTGAGCAGGTTGACGACGTTGATCGCTTCGACTTCGTCGCCGAAAAACTGAATCCGGTGAACCAGCTCCTCGTCGACGCCCACGAACTCCAGCGTATCGCCGCGGACTCGAAAGGTGCCGCGCACCAGATTCAAGTCATTGCGGCGATATTGCATGTCGATCAGTTTGCGCAAAAAGACGTCGCGGTTGAGCTCCTCGCCGACGCGCACGCGGACCGACATCTCCATGTAATCCGAGGGAGAGCCCAAGCCGAAGATGCACGAGACCGAGGCGACGATCAGCGTGTCGGGACGCGTAAGCAGCGACTGGGTGGCCGAATGACGGAGCCGCTCGATCTCGTCGTTGATCGAGCTGTCTTTTTCGATGTAGGTATCGGTTGACGGCACGTATGCTTCGGGCTGGTAGTAGTCGAAGTACGAGACGAAATATTCGACCGCGTTGTTGGGAAAGAAGTCCCGAAACTCGGCACAGAGCTGAGCGGCCAGCGTCTTATTGTGGCAGAGCACCAGCGTCGGCTTGCGGACCACCTCGATCGTGCGCGCCATTGCCATGGTCTTGCCGCTGCCGGTCACGCCGAGCAAGGTCTGGGTCCGGTCGCCGCGCAACACCCCCCGGGCCAATGCCTCGGTCGCTGCCGGTTGATCGCCGGCCAGCGCAAAGGGCGAGACTAGGGTGAACTCTTGAGCCACTGCCTCTCTCCAAACCGGTCCCGAGGGCCGAACGATTCACCCAGCGAAGTCGCTTGGTCGTGCTGCTACTCGCCCCGGGGAGAACAGCTATGAATCAAAACCCGCTTCTCTTTTCTGGAAACTCCAATCCGCAGCTGGCCGAAGAGATCGCCAGGCGGTTGCGGCTGCACGTTGGCAAGGCGCTCGTTTCCGAGTTCAGGAACGAAGAGACGCGGGTCGAGATCCGCGAGAACGTGCGCGGCTCGGAAGTCTTCGTCATTCAGTCGATCTGCAAATCGCCTAATGGCAAAGGCGTCAACGACTCCGTGCTGGAGCTGCTATTGATGATCGACGCGTTGCGGCGAGCTTCGGCGGCCCGAATCACCGCGGTCATCCCCTACTACGGTTACGCCAAGCAGGACAAGAAGACCAAAGGCCGCGAGCCCATCTCCGCCAAGGTGATCGCCAACATCATCAAGGTCACCGGAGCGCGGCGCATCGTGACGATGGATCTGCATGCCGCCCAAATCCAGGGCTTCTTCGATATCCCCGTCGACAACCTGATGGCGATGCCGGTGCTCTGCAACTACCTCAAAAAGGAAGGGCTCTGCGACGATAAGATCGTGGTAGTCTCACCCGATGCCGGGGGCGTGCACCGAGCCGAGGTCTTCGCCAAGCGGCTCAATAGTTCGCTCGCGATCGTCTTCAAGCGGCGTCCCGAGCCGGACATCGCCGAGGTTACCGACATCGTGGGCGAGGTCGCGGGGAGAGTCGCAGTCGTGGTGGACGACATGATTTCAACCGGGGGTACGCTGGCGGTAGCGGCCGCTGCGATCAAGGCGCGCGGTGCGACTAAAGTCTACACCGTCGCATCGCACGGCATCTTTGCCGATGACGCGGTTGATGTGCTCGAACAATCCGCGATTGAAAAGGTCCTTTTCACCAACACCATTCCGTTCGAAAACGGGACTAACCATCCTAAGTTCGTGCAGCTTTCGATTGCCCAGATCTTTGCCGATGCGATCAGCCGCATTACGACCAACCGCTCGGTTTCCGAGCTCTTTGCCGGCGACGACTCGCCCGCCGGCGTTCTTGAGACTACCGCGGAAGCGGTGGCCGTGGTATAAGAGAGAGCTGTGGCTACCAAAGACGTGAAACTGCCCGTTGAGACGCGGGCTAAACTCGGCACGACCAGCGCGCATGCGCTCCGTGCCGCCGGGAAGATCCCGGCGGTGCTCTACGGACATGGCGCCCTGGCCGAACATCTTGCGTTCGACGCGCACAGCTTCGAAGAGTTGCTCCACCACAGCGGGCGCAACGTGATCGTCACGTTGACCGACGGGGAGAGGAAGCGCCAGACCGCATTGGTGCGCGAGATTCAGTTCCATCCTCTCTCGCGGCGCGTGCTGCACGCCGATCTGCAGCGCGTTTCGGCTGACGAAACAGTCGGCGCTCGGCTCGCTATCGTCACGGTTGGCGTAGCCGACGGCGTCAGAAACTTCGGCGCAGTCATGGACGTCATCACGCACGAGATCGAGATCGAGGGCCCGGCAAGCAGCATTCCAGAGCAACTCGAGGTCGACGTCACCGAACTCGGGGTTCATCAACATGTTAGCGCCGGAGACGTTCCGCTGCCTGCCGGCTTCAAGTTGTTGACGCCTCCCGAAACCATCGTCGTAACGATCGAGCAGTCGCGCACCGCACACGAACTGGAAGAGGCCGCGCCGGGCGAGGAGATCGCCGAACCCGAGGTTATCGGCGCCGAACCTACTCCTTCAGAGGAAAAATAGTCTGGTAGAACGGGAGCACCCGCGCCTGATCGTCGGGCTGGGCAATCCCGGAGTAGAGTACGCGGCAACGCGACACAACGTCGGCTTCATGGTGATCGAGGAAGTCGCGCGCCGCCATCACATCACCAGCTGGAGGAAAAAAGACAGCGCGCAGCAGGCGATAGACTCGGCGCGCCGGCTCGTCTTTATCAAGCCCACCTCGTTCATGAACTTGAGCGGAACACCGGTGCGCTTGATCGCATCCTGGTATCGTACACCTCCCGCCGACGTCCTGATCGTTAGCGACGACATCGATCTACCGTTCGGAAAACTCCGGATGCGCCCGACCGGAGGACACGGCGGGCATAACGGACTGCGCTCGATCATCGCGACGATCGGCGAGGGATTCCCGCGCATCCGTGTAGGCGTCGGCCGTCCCGAATACGACAGTGTCGATCACGTTCTGAGCCCGTTCACCGACGAGGAACGGCGCGCGTTGCCGGCACTCATCGGGGCGGCAGCGGACGGCGTCGAGTGCTGGATTGAAGAAGGGCTCGAAGCGGCGATGCGACTCGTGAACGCTCCAATAGTTACGGACACGCACTCGGGACATGGTTAATCCTGGCGATGCGCGCGCCAATCCCCGGCGAGGTGTAGAGAAAGAGCGTCGCGCTCTGCTCGGGGCAGACCTCTTCCATGCGCTGGTCGGCAGTCCGCACGAGTGCGCGCACCGCCGCCGCCGGATCGCCCGTAAGGACGACGGCATATCGGTCGGCATCGAAATCGTACGAACGTAAGGCCGCGTTGCGGACCGGCACCGCAGCTAAATAGACGAGCGCCAGCAACGCGCCGACGATCGTTAGGCGTGAGAGCGGATCGTCGTCCCGGCGAAAGCGAATGCGATCCGCAATAACCACCGCGAGCGCCGCAAAAACGATGATCACTCCGCCCTCGATCAACGCAATCGAGAGCAGATCGCCGTGCATGATGTGCCCTAGCTCATAGGCCACCACGTAGCGGATCTCCGGCGGCGTATTGCCCGCTATCACGCGCTCGCTCAGGGCAACGCGGCGCGACCCCCCGAATCCGAGCACGACGACGGCTCCACCGAATGGCGCGTTGCCGATGTTCTCGATAACGACCGGCACGTGCGGAAGTTGCGCGCGCGTGAGGAGCGCGTCCAGCTGCGCGGCAAGGGCGGCGTTGTGCAAGGGGTAGGCGCGCGTCCCCGGTGATTGCAGGTACGGGGCGGCGTACGACCACGCAATGCTGGCGGCGAGAATTCCGACGATCATGTACACATACCACTGGTGAGTGCGCTCGGCCAACCAGAGAACGATCGCGGCGATGACTCCCGCCACGATCATGCCGACCAGGGTGTGAAAAACCCACCACAACCCCCAGGTGCGCGTCAGCTCGGTAGTAAGATCCAAGGTGCGGTCGACGCGATAGAGATAGAATGAAGGAACGAAGGCCGCGAGCCGTGCTACCAGCGCGAGCGCCGCTCCAAAAAGGAAGCGCACACTCCATTCGTTGCGGAAGCGGCGGCGGAGCCAATCGCGCAAGGCGGCGGCGCCTCCCGAACTCCAAAGATAGAAGAGCGCCGCGGCCGCGAAGAGCTGGATCAGCACCCATCCCACGAGAGTCCAATGGGCCCGGCGTAAGGCGGCAGATTGGCGTGCGGGATCCACCAGCGCGGTCGCGGGCTGGGAAAGCAATGCGCTTTGGGCAAGCGCATCGACGTGCCGGTCGAGCGCATTGGGGCGTTCGAGCGCCGCCGCCGCAACGGCCCAGAGCGAGAGGACGAACATCGCCGCCAGCACCACTCGACTAAGGGTTCGCCGGTTCCCGAACGCCATCGTGTCGAACTACTTCTTCGGAAGAGGCCGGGCCGGATTCCCAGCGACGCGTTCGCCATCCGGAACGTCCTTAGTAACCACGGAGCCTGCGCCGGTCAGCGCCCCGTCGCCGACGGTAACGGGGGCCACGAGCGAGGTATTGGAACCGATCGAAACGTCGCGCCCGACGATCGTCGGGTTCTTCTGCTCGCCGTCGAAGTTGCAGGTTATCGTGCCCGCGCCGATGTTGGTTTCTTCTCCGATGGTCGCGTCACCGAGATACGAGAGGTGGCTAACCTTGACGCGCCGGGCCAGCTGCGACTTCTTGATCTCGACGAAGTTCCCGACGTGAGCATGGTCGGCCACCTGCGCTTCGGCGCGCAGATGGGCGAAGGGCCCGATCGAAACGTCGTTGCCGATCGTGGTGTCTACCACGACGCTTTCGCGAATCGTAACACGCTCGCCGAGCTTTGCGTTCGAAAGGCGGCTATTCGGACCGATGACGCAGGCCGCTCCGAGTTCGGAGAGACGCGAGATCGTCGTGTTGGGATAGATCACCGTATCGCCACCGATCGCGAGTTCCGGCTCGAGGTAGGTCGTGTCGGGATCCACGATCGTCACGCCATCGCGCATGTGCTGCGCGCACAACCGCGCGTTCATCTCCTTGCGAGCCTGAGCCAGCTCGACGCGATCGTTGATCCCTAAGACCACAAGGTGGTCAGGCGCGAGCACCGGCCGAACTTTTTTGCTTGCATTTACGAAATAGGCGACCGTATCGGTGAGGTAGTACTCGGACTGCGCGTTTTCGTCGCGCAGATGCGTCACCGCCTCACGCAGCGCCGCTTCGTCGAACGCATAGATGCCCGCGTTGAGCTCGTCGATCGTGAGCTGTTCGGGCGTGGCGTCGCGCGCCTCGACGATGCGTTCGACATTCGAACCGCGGCGGATGATACGGCCAAAGCTCGACGGCAGCGGCATCTTGACGGTCACCAACGCCATCACCGCATCGGAGTCGCTCTGCGTGTCGAGCGAGCCGATCATCCCCCGGAAGAGCTCGTCCGTGACCAGCGGCATGTCGCCGCAAGCCACCAGGATGCGTCCGCCGGGGCGGGGGGCGAGCTGCTCGAGCGCAACCTTGACCGCGTGACCGGTACCGAGCTGCGGCGACTGCAAGACGCTCGCGACGTCGAATTGGCCGACCTGCTCTTGAAGCTCCTGATTGACGACCACGACGATTTCGTCGACCCCTGCTCCGCGCAGCGCCTTGAGCACGTACCAAAGCATCGGCCGCCCGCAGATCTCGTGCAGCACCTTCGATCGCCCGCTTCTCATGCGCGTGCCTTTGCCGGCGGCTAAGACGATCGCCCGAATCATACCGCTACCTCGCGCTCCGAGAGCAGCGACTGCCAGGCTTTCTTCTCACGCTCGGTCGGCGCACCCAACAGCTCCAGTGCCCCGCGCAGGCGCTCGCGTACGATATCGCGTCCGAGCAGTTCCATCGAGTCGTAGAGCGGGATGGACGTCGGGCTTCCGGTGATTGCGACGTAGAAGGGGCGGGCGAGGTCGCGCGTTTTTTGCTCGAGCGCTTCCGCGATTCGCTTGATCACGATCTCGATGGCGAATGCGGTCCATGCCGGCTGAGCATCGAACTCGCTCAATGCCAGCGTGAAGGCTTGGCGGATCGTCAGATCCTCGAGCTTGCCGCCCCGGAACTCCTCGGCACTCAGGGCCAATCGCCCGGAAAAGAGAAATCCCAATAGCGGACCCAGATCGCTGAGCCGCTCGATTCGCGGGGCGGCGAGCTGGGCGAGCCGCGTCAAACGCTCGGGTGTGATCGCCCACTCCTCGACGCGTTGTACGAACGACGCCGGATCGAGGCGCTCGCGAATATAGCGTCCGTTGAGCCAATCGAGCTTGGCGACGTCGAAGACCGGACCGCTAATCGGCACGTGCTCGACTTGGAAGCGGCGCACGATCGTCGTCAGATCCATCATCTCGTCTTCGCCGTCACGGGTCGCGTTCGCCAGCAGGGCCAAGAAGTTAATCAACGCCTCGGGCAGATACCCCATGGCGCGGAAAAAGAGAATCCCGGTCGGATTCTTGCGTTTGCTCAGCTTGCTCTTGTCGGGATTGCGTAATAGCGGAAGATGCATCAGCTTGGGCGGCTGCCAGCCGAAGTAGGAGTAGAGCAAGAGATGTTTGGGAGCGCTCGAGACCCACTCTTCGCCGCGAAAGACGTGGGTGATCTCCATCAGGTGATCGTCCACGACGTTGGCGAGGTGATAGGTCGGCATGCCATCCGATTTAATGAGCACCTGCATGTCGACGCTCTTGTAGTCGAACTCGATTGGTCCGCGGCGCATATCCTCGACCACGCAGACGCCTTCGTCGGGAACCTTCAAGCGCACGACGAAGCCTTGCCCATCGGCCTCGCGCCGAGCGACCTCTTCGGGCGTATAGTTGCAACAGAGGCCGTCGTACCGCGATGGCTGGCCGGCGGCGCGCTGCGCGACGCGCATCTCTTCCAGTCGCTGCGGCGTGCAAAAGCATTTGAAGGCGTGACCAGTCGCAAGCAACTTGGCGGCGTATTCGTGATAGATGCTCGTGCGTTCGCTTTGCCGATAGGGTCCGTGGGGACCGCCGACGTCGGGCCCTTCGTCCCAGGAGAGCCCGCACCAGCGAAGCGCTTGGAGAATGATGCGCTCGCTCTCGGCAGTGCTGCGAGCCCGATCGGTATCTTCGATGCGC
Organism: Candidatus Cybelea sp.; assembly: GCA_049696515.1. GTDB lineage: Bacteria > Vulcanimicrobiota > Vulcanimicrobiia > Vulcanimicrobiales > Vulcanimicrobiaceae > Cybelea. Next base: position 9,840 of record JBAVTZ010000017.1, read on the forward strand.
AGGACGAACTCGCCGCCATGCTGACGAGCAAAGCAGTAGTTGACCAGCGCGACGTACGCCGTGCCCACGTGCGGATCACCGGTCGGCGATGGCGCGACGCGCGTTCGAACGAGCGGCATTCGAACCCCTAACCTACCAGCGCTCTTCGCTTACCGCATTCGCGCTGGACGAAGTCGATGATGTCTTGCAGGGGCGCGCCGGGGGTGAAGATTTCGCGAACGCCGAGTTCGCGCAGCCGCTTGGCATCGTCCGGTGGAATCGTCCCGCCGCCGAAAAAGACGATGTCGCCCGCGCCTTGGGCCTTAAGCTGCTCGACGACCAGTGGAAAGAGCGTCATATGCGCGCCGGAAAGAATTGAAAGGCCAATCCCGTCCGCGTCCTCCTGGATGGCCGTCTGCACGATCTGTTCGGGCGCTTGAAAGAGACCGGTGTAGATCACTTCCATTCCCGCGTCGCGTAGCGCCCGCGCGATCACTTTGGCCCCGCGATCGTGTCCGTCGAGGCCGGCCTTAGCGATGACGATGCGTAAAGGTCGATCGTTCATTCCGTCTCTCGTCCTCGCGCCGGCTCAAACGCAGCGCCTCCTCGAGCTTTCGCTTGACCTGCGAAAGCGTGCGGCGCACCCGATAGAGCTCGATCTCGGTCCGGCATCGTGTGCTCGATCTTATCATCAAATCACCGTTTGCTCGATGTAGCGTCCGTAGACCTGCGCCATAGCCTCGACGATCTCGCCTTCGGTGCAATAGGCATTGACGCAATCGATCAGATGCGGCATGAGATTGTCTTTCGGGTCTCGGCAAGCTGCTTGCAACCGTTCGAGCGAGCGCGCAACGCCGGCGGCATCGCGATGCGCGCGAACGTCGCGGACCGATCGAGCCTGTTCGCGTTCCATCTGCTCGGTAATCTTCAGCAACTCGATGCCCTCGCGGTTCTCGTCCTTCACGAAGGCGTTGACGCCGATGATGATGCGGTCCTTCGTTTCGATCGAACGCTGATAGCGGTAGCTCGCCTCTGCAATCTCCCGCTGGAAGAATCCAGCCTCGATGGCCTCGATCACGCCTCCGTACTCGGCGATCTGCGTGAAGTAAGCCTCAGCTTGGCGTTCCATCTCTTGCGTCAGGGCCTCGACGTAGTACGAACCACCGAGCGGATCGACTACGTTGGTCACGTTTGTCTCGTAAGCCAGGACTTGCTGGGTGCGCAGCGCGATCTCGACCGATTTTTCGGTTGGCAGCGCCAAAACTTCGTCCATCGAGTTAGTATGCAAAGACTGCGTGCCGCCCAGCACCGCCGCCATCGCTTCGAATGCCACCCGCACGATGTTGTTCTCGGGCTGTTGCGCCGTCGCGCTGCAGCCCGCCGTTTGGGTGTGGAAACGCAGTTGCCACGAACGTGGGTCGCGCGCGCCGTATTTCTCACGCATGTGGCGAGCGTAGATCCGGCGCGCGGCCCGAAACTTGGCAATCTCCTCGAAAAAGTCGATGTGCGAGTTAAAGAAGAACGACAGGCGCGGGGCAAACGTATCCACGTCCATCCCTGCTGCGACGCAGGCTTCGACGTACGCGAAGCCGTCCGCGAGGGTAAACGCCAGCTCCTGCGCAGCGGTCGAACCCGCTTCGCGAATGTGATAGCCGGAGATGGAAATCGTGTTCCACTTGGGCATCTCCCGCGTGCAGAACTCGATCATGTCGACGATGATGCGCATGTGCGGCCGCGGCGGAAAGATCCATTCCTTTTGCGCGATGTACTCTTTGAGAATATCGGCCTGAATCGTTCCACCCAATTTGGCGCGCGGAATGCCCTTTTTCTCGGCGGCCGCGACGTACTGGGCGAGCGCGATGCAGGCTGGTCCGTTGATCGTCATCGAGGTCGTGATATCGCCCATGTCGATGCCCGCAAAGAGCACTTCCATGTCGGCCAGCGAATCGATCGCGACACCGCACTTTCCTACTTCGCCGCGCGACTGCGGCGCATCGGAGTCGTAGCCCATCAGCGTCGGCATGTCGAACGCCACCGAAAGCCCGTGCTGCCCCTGCTCGAGTAGAAAATGGTAACGCTCGTTCGTCTGCGCGGCGTTGCCGAAACCGGCGAACTGCCGCATCGTCCAGAGGCGGTCGCGATAACCGTTCGGATGGATCCCTCGAGTGTAGGGGTACTCGCCCGGCCAGGCGAGGTCGCGGCCGAGGTCCAGTTCGCTCACGTCGTCCGGCGCGTAAACTTTCTGCAATGGGACGTCGGATATCGTCCGGTCGACGGCACCCGAGCCCGGACCCTTGCGCGGGCGACCCTTTGCGGCGGCCTCTTTCCAGCCGCGGCGCTGTTCCTCGAACTCGGGAGTCGACGGCGCTCCGAGCCCGCTGGGCCGATCGATCATCTTCGCCATAGCGACCGAGCCTTTCGACGCGCGCGCCGGATTCTCCCTAAAAGCGGAACGTCGAGAGAATGCGATCGGCCGCTTCGTACGGGTCGATCTCGTCGTGAGCTTCCTTTCGCAGCGCACTGTCGAGCCGCCGCGCTAAGCGTCCCAGCGCAAGTTCTCGTACTTGATGGGTGAAGGCCTCACGACGCCGTTGCTCCATTTCACCCGTTTCGTTGAGGTAGGTCATGTGGCGTTCGATCGCATTCCATAGTTCCTCGATGCCTTCGCCGGCCAACGCTTGCGTCATAACGAGTTCCGGCACCCAGCCCTTCCACTCGAGCATCTCCATGGTCGAGCGAATCTCGCGTCGCAGCAGATTTGCCATCGGATGATCGGCCTTGTTTACGACGAAAACGTCGGCAATCTCCATGATGCCTGCTTTGAGCACCTGGATCGAGTCGCCGCTGCCCGGCTGCAGCGCAACCAGCGTCGTTTGTGCGAGCTCTGCGATCGCAACCTCACTTTGCCCGACGCCGACCGTCTCGATCAGGACAACGTCGAAGCCAAAAGCGTCCATCAGCAGCACCGCATCCGCGGTCGCACCCGCCAGGCCGCCGAGATGGCCCCGGCTAGCCATCGAACGAATGAAGACCTCCTCGTCCGTGAAGTGTTCCGCGAGACGAATGCGATCGCCAAGTAACGCGCCGTGCGAAAACGGCGAACTCGGATCTACTGAAACCACGCCGACGCTCTTGCCGAGGGTACGCGCCCGGCGAACCAGCCCGGACGCGAGCGTGGACTTGCCGACGCCCGGCGGTCCGGTTAATCCGATCGTCATCGCGCGGCCGGTCTTTGCGTAGAGCGCGCGAACGAGTTCGCCGCCGTGCCCGGCTTCCGCACGGGAGATCGCGCGCGCGAGCGCGCGCGGCTTACGCGCTTTGAAATCGCGAAGGAGCTCGGCATCGGTCGACTGATTCGCCACTATAGGCCACTAGTTTGCGGCTCGTCGCAAGAGCGGACCTTCCTCGCATCTAATGTTTCCACCGTGCGGTCGTCATTTGCACGGTGCGGGATGACCCTTGCGCTCGCCGCAATCCTCGCATCCACTTTGCCTCTGCACGCTGCGGGTCAGTCGCTGGTCGTTCCGCTGACCGGTAAACGCGTACGCGATATTCAAACCGCACGGCTCTTTCACACCCTCGTGTACGATTTTTTCCAAAAGCAAGACGGGAGCACGTACGTGCAAACCGGCGACATTCCGGCAATGTGGCTGCGCGACTCTTCGGCCCAGACGATCCCTTACATTCGCTACCAGCGCGCGTATCCGATCCTGCAGCCGCTCTTTGCCGGCGTTATCGAGCGGAACGCACGTAACATTCTTACCGACCCATACGCCAACGCGCTCCAGTCCGATTACCACGTTTGGGAACGCAAGTGGGAAATCGACTCGTTGGCGTGGCCGGTTGTGCTAGCCTCGATCTACTGGCGCGAAACCCACGATCGAAGTCTTTTTACCCCCGAGCTGCATCGTGCTCTCGGACAGATCGTGGATACGTATTTGTGCGAGGAGGACCACCGCGCATGTCACCGCTACCGCTATGCCTATCACGTTTACACCAACGACGCCTACAACCGCGGGACGGGAATGATTTGGGGCGCCTTTCGACCGTCGGACGACCCGGTGGAGTACCGGTTTAACATTCCTCAAAACGCGTTCGCAGTCGTCGCGCTGCGCAACATCGTACAGTTGGCGACGGCCGGCTATCGCGACCGGAACCTGGCCACCCATGCGCGTGCGCTGGGGGCTCGGGTTCAGGTTGGGGTCGAGCGCTATGGACGCTTCTTCAATCGCGAGCGGCGTGTTTGGATGTACGCGTACGAAACCGACGGCTACGGCCGGTATAATCTCATGGACGATGCCAACATCCCGAATCTCACGACTTTACCGTACATCGACTGGTGCTCGCCATTCGATGCGACCTACCTGGCGACGCGAACCTTTGCGCTCAGTATGGACAATCCGTTCTACTTCTCCGGACGCTACGCGCAAGGGCTCGGCAGCCCGCATACGCCGTATGGTTACGTCTGGCCGTTGGGAATCATCGGACGCGCGCTGACGGCGACTTCTTCGGCCGAGGTCGCCACCGCAGTCACCACGCTCGCCGAGACCGACGGCGAAAGCGGATTGATCCACGAAAGTTTTTATCCGGACGGATATTGGCGCTACACGCGTCCCGAGTTTGGCTGGGCAAACGCGCTGGGCGCTGAGCTGCTCTTTCGCAGCCTGGCCGGGCTGCCGGCAACTCAGTTCGCCTGGAACGGCCCGATCCTGCCGTTCCAGCAGCGCTCGGCGACGCCCACCCTGGTCCCATTTTCCACGCAGATCGAAAATGCGGGCGAGCTCAACGCAACGCTGGGACTACTTTTGCAGCAAGGGGACATAGGCGGAGGCTTGTAACGAGGGGAGCCCGATGCCCAGTCGCCAAGGTTCCCCTATATGAATGAGGGTTACTATCGCTATCCGGCGGTATTTGGCGACCGGGTCGTCTACGTTTGTGAAGACGACTTATGGAGCGTATCGGTCGAAGGCGGCGACGCCGTCCGGTTGACGGTGAGTTTCGGCGCTTGCTCGTTTCCGCGGTTTTCGCCCGATGGCGCCTCGATCGCTTTCATCTCCACCGACGAGGGCAATCCGGAACTCTATCTGATGCCGGCTCGCGGCGGCGAACCGCAACGCCTTACGTTTCTCGGTGCGACCGCGGCATCCACCAACGGCTGGAGCGACGACGGAAAGGAGATCTTCTTCGTCGCTAATCCCACCGCATGGTACGAAGCCGAAACGCGGCCGTTCGCGATTGGGCGCGGCGGCGGGAGGCCGCGCGAACTAAATCTCGGCCACGCGCGTGCGGTTACTTTTGGCTCGCGCGGGCGCCTTGCGATCGGGCGCAACGCGGCGGATCCCGCGCGCTGGAAGCGTTATCGGGGCGGCACCGCGGGTGAAATCTGGGTGGATGCGACGGGCAGTGGAACGTTCGCGAAACTGCCGTTACCCGATGGAAATCCCTGCTGGCCGATGTGGATCGGCGAGCGCATCTATTTTCTTGCCGACCATGAAGGCATCGGGAACGTCTACTCTTGCGCGCCCGATGGGAGCGACATCCGGCGCCACACGCACGAAAGCGAGTATTACGTCCGCTACCCGTCGACCGACGGAACGCACATCGTCTATTCCGCCGGCGGTGCGATCGGAATGTACGATATCGCGAGCGACAAGGTCAGCCGCATCGCGATCCAAACGCCGTCGGCCGCACCGCAGAGCGCGCGCCGCTTTGAGAATGCCGCCGATTCGCTCGAAGACTTCACCCCGCATCCCGACGGGACGGAGCTCGCCTTCGACGCGCGCGGGCAACAGTTTACGATGCCGCTTTTTGAAGGCGCCGTCATCCGGCGCGGCAACGGCAGCCGGGCGCGAACTCGTCTGACGCAGTGGTTCCACGACGGTAAGCAACTCGCTTCCGTAACCGACGTCAACGGCTACGAACAAATCGCGCTCGCCCGCGCCGACGCCTTGAGCGAGCCGAGGCTGGTGACTAGCGGCGACATCGGACGCGTAACCGATCTGGCCTGCTCGCCAACGAGTGGCGTGATCGCGTTTGCTAATCATCGCCACGAACTCTGCGTACTCGACGTGGACGACGAGAAGGTGCGTATCCTCGACACTTGTCCGACCCACCGCATCGACGACTTGGCCTTCTCGCCGGATGGGCGTTTCCTAGCCTACGTTTGGTGGCCGGCACAGGGAACCTCGATCATTCGCGTCGTCAAGGTGCGCTCGGGCAAAGTTCACGACGTAACCTCGCCGCTTCGTATGGATCAGTCGCCGGTTTGGGACCCCGAGGGAAAGTATCTCTATTTTATCTCGACGCGCGATTTCAATCCGGTCTACGATGCGCTCCAGTTCGACCTCAGCTTTCCGCAAGCGAGCCGCCCGTTCGTCGTCACGCTGCGCAGCGACGTGCCGTCGCCGTTCGTGCCGAAGCCCAAGCCGATTCACTTCGATCGCGAGCGCGACCGCGAGCGCGGACACACCAACGGCAAACCCGAGAAACCCGTCGAGGTCGAGATCGACTTCGAAGGCATCACCGGTCGCGTCCTCGGTTTTCCGGTTGACGAAGGCGACTACAACCAGATCGTGGCCGCCCGCGAACGCGTCCTTTTCACGCGCGTGCCGGTCAAGGGAATCAAACCCGCGCGGCGGGAGGAACTCGAAGACGACGGCCACGGTACGCTGCTGGCCTATGACTTCGACCAACAGCGGTTAGCCACGATCGCAACTGAGTGCGACGAGATTCGGCTGGGAAGAGATGGTCGAACGCTGGTCTATCGTTCGCGCGACCGGCTGCGCGCGATCGATGCGCTGAGCGACCTGCCCGAGGAAGGCGACGAGCAGAAACCGCCGACCGAGCCGGGGCGTCGAAGCGGCTGGATCGAGCTCGATCGAGCCAGCGTCGAAATCGTGCCACGCGACGAATGGGCCCAGATGTATCGCGAAGCCTGGCGACTTCAAACCGAACAGTTCTGGGTGGAGGACATGAGCGATATCGATTGGGATCGCGTCTACGACCGGTACGCCGCGGTTTTACCGCGCGTTCGGACGCGCAGCGAGCTTTCCGACCTCATCTGGGAAATGCAGGGTGAACTGGGTACCTCGCATGCCTACGAATGGGGCGGCGACTATCGCGAGCCCCCACAATACCAACGGGGCTTTCTCGGCGCGGATCTGCGCTGGGATGCTGAGCGCGGTGCCTATCGGATCGAGCGAATCTATCGGGGCGATTCTTGGAATCGCGAGAGCGATTCACCACTCGCCGAGCCTGGTCTGAACGTTAACGAAGGCGATTGCATCGTCGCGATCGGCGGCACGCGTTTGTCGGAATCCGTGTCACCGGATCGTTTGCTGGTGAACGCGGCAGGACGCAACGTTTCGATCACCTTGCGTTCGCGCAAAGGGGAAGAGCGAACGGTTCTGGTCAAGGCGCTAACAAACGAAGCCGCGTTACGTTACCGCGCTTGGGTCGAAGCAAACCGGCGCATCGTCCACGAGCGCACCGGCGAACGGGTAGGGTACCTGCACATTCCCGACATGGGACCGTGGGGGTTTTCTGAGTTCCACCGCGGTTATCTCAGCGAGTTCGATCGCAAGGGGTTGATCGTTGACGTGCGTTACAATCGCGGCGGCCACGTCTCGCCCCTGTTGCTGGAGAAGCTCGCGCGCAAGCGCGTCGGTTACGACACGCCGCGCTACGGCGCGCCCGTCCCCTATCCGCCCGAATCGGTCGGTGGGCCGATGGTCGCGCTCACGAACCAGTTTGCGGGCTCGGACGGCGACATTTTCAGCCACTGCTTCAAGCTCTACCAGCTCGGTCCGCTTGTCGGCAAACGCACGTGGGGGGGCGTCATCGGCATCGATCCGTACCATCATCTGGTTGACGGCACACTCACGACTCAACCGGAGTTTTCGTTCTGGTTCGTCGACGTCGGATGGCGCGTTGAAAACCACGGAACCGATCCCGACTACGACGTGGACGTTGCACCGCACGATTACCGCGACGGGAAGGATCCGCAGCTAGACCTCGCGCTCGAACTAATGGACCGCGCGCTCGAAAGCTACGTCGAAGTGCGTCCCGATCTCTCGACGCGTCCGTCGCTGCCCTTGCCAACGCTCGCGTGAATCGGGCGCGTCCCGCTTCGTGGAGAATCCACGGCGGGCGCATCTGTTTGCTCGCGGCATTCCTCGTGCCCGCGATCGTCTATCTCGCGAGCGCTTCGTCGGAACCGGCATCGTGGGATACGGCGGAGCTCCAAGGCGTGCCCTACCTGCTGGGCATCTCGCATCCGACGGGTTTTCCGCTCTACGTGCTGCTGGGCTACGTTTGGTCGCACCTGATCCCGGTTGGCACGGTAGCGTTCCGCATGAACGCGATGACCGGCATCGCAATGGCGATCGTCTGTGCCACGGCATACGCCGTCGCGCTTGAGTTCGGTGCAAGCCTACCGGTCGCGCTAGCGGCCACACTCTGGTTCGCTTTCACTCAGAATATTTGGGCTCACGCCGCACGCGCTGAAGCGCAAGTTCTCGCCGTGATGTTCTCGGTCTTGGGCATTTACGCTTTTCTGCGTTGGCTGCGCGACGGAGCGGGAAGATGGTTTGCGGCGGCATTTGCGTTCTGCGGCCTCGGTATGGCCGCCCATCCGAACGCGCTCTGGACGCTGCCGGCACTTCTCGTCGGAGCGGCGATCGCGAAACGCCGCCCGTCCTTGCGACTCACCGCCGGCGGGCTTGCGTTAGTCTTGGCCGGGTTGATGCTCTATCTCTACCTGCCGTTGCGGTCCGCCTACGTCGTGGCACATGACTTGGACCCAGCCGCCGCGCTTCCGGGCGCGGTCGGCGGCATCTTCTGGAACTACAACGATCCGCACACGCTGCAGGGCTTCGTGACCGAATTGACCGGCAGCGAAACGCAGACGCTAAGCTATTTTCTGGCCTCGTTCAACCCGGTTCACATAGACGATGCGCTCTGGGCATTCTTTGCCGGCACTCACGCGCAATACGGCACGATCGCAATCCTCCTGCTGATTGGAGGATTGGTCGCGGCGTGGCGACGCAACTGGCGTGCGACGCTGGTACTTTGCATAGCCTGCACGGGGGCGTTGCTCTTTTCGGTGGTCTATCCAAACGAAAGTGACGTCGGCCGGTATCGGATGCTCGCATCCTGGCTCGCGGTGCCGCTCTTTGGTGCGCTCACGCCGCGATCGAATCGCGGTATCGGTGCGATGCTGCACGGCGCGCTGATTCTCTTTCTCGGAACCGGCGCGGCGCTGGCCTTCAACCAGCAGCGCGGCTTCCTCGAGCGTGCGCCGGACGAAGGCGGCCGCTGGGTAATCGGCGCGGTGGAACCCTACGTTCCGCCCGGAAGCGCGATCGTTACCGGCTGGCTGGATGCAACCTCGCTGGCCTACGGAGCTTACGTCGATCGATCGCTGCCGGGACGCATCATCGTTTCGGACAACCAGCTGCGCGTCCAGGTCTATCGCCCCTGGGCAAAGGAACGCCGCGTCTTTGTTCTGGTCGATCCCCATGACGTGAGAGCGCTCCCTGGCGCGCGCGATTACGCAACACTCGACGCATATCACGAGCTCTTCGAAGTCCGGCCCTAACTTCGGAGGGCGGCACTAAAAGCGTTGGGACTTGACATTCCGGTTCCATTTCTTGTTATATAGGCGCACACCGTCCAACGATCTTTAATATACCATCCAATATTTACCAAGGGATCGAGCCAAACCGATCCATTCTAAAAGCAAAACGGAGGAGGAAGCGTGAACGGAAACGGCAGGGCCGCGGCCCTGCAGAGAAGTTGGAAAAACGACCAGCGCTGGAAGGGCCTTAGCCGGCGCTACAGCGCCAAAGCCGTCGTCCGCCTCCAGGGAAGCTTCGTAGCAGAGCAGAGTCTGGCGCGCATGGGGGCTAAACGACTCTGGGCGCAGCTCCAGACCGACGCACCCACCACCGCTCTCGGCTCTCTTACCGGAAACCAAGCGGTGCAGGCCGCCCGCGCGGGACTGCAGGCGCTGTATTGCAGCGGCTGGCAGGTGGCAGCCGATGCTAATCTCGCCGGTGAGATGTATCCCGATCAGAGCCTCTATCCCGTCAACAGCGTTCCCGCGCTGGTCGAGCGCCTCAACAATGCGCTGGCACGCCTCGATCAGGTGGAATCGCTCGAGGGACGCGGCGGAACCGATTGGTACTTGCCGATCGTGGCCGATGCCGAAGCCGGCTTCGGCGGCGCGCTCAACGTTTTCGAGTTGATGAAGGCGATGATCAAGGCCGGCGCGGCCGGCGTCCATTTCGAAGATCAGCTCAGCTCCGAGAAAAAGTGCGGCCACTTGGGAGGCAAGGTTCTGATCCCGACGCAGCAAGCGGTTCGGCATTTGCTCGCCGCGCGTCTGGCCGCAGACGTCCTCGACGTACCGACAATCCTCATCGCGCGCACCGACGCAAACGCCGCCAAGCTCGTGACCAGCGACGTCGATCCGGTGGATCGTCCATTCCTCACCGGAGAACGCACACCCGAAGGGTTTTTCGTCACCAAGCCCGGCATTGAGGCCTGCATCGCGCGCGGCTTGGAATACGCGCAATACGCCGACTTGCTCTGGATGGAGACCTCGGAGCCAAACATCGACGAAGCACGCCGCTTCGCCGACGCGATCCACGCGCACTATCCGGAGAAGCTGCTGGCTTATAACTGCTCGCCGTCATTCAACTGGAAGAAGAAACTCGACGCGCAGTCGATCGCCACGTTCCAGGAACGCCTCAACGGCATGGGTTACAAATTTCAGTTCGTGACGCTGGCGGGCTTCCACTCGCTCAACCACGCCTTTTTTAAACTGGCGCACGACTTTAAAACGCGCGGTATGACCGCCTATGCGGAGTTTCAAGCCGAAGAGTTTGCGAGCGAGCCGCTCGGCTATACCGCAACGCGGCACCAGCGGGAGGTCGGGACGGGTTATTTCGACGAGGTCGCGGCCGTAATCGGAGAAGGACAGACCTCGACGAATGCGCTGCTTGGCTCGACGGAAACCGAGCAGTTCTACGATACCCGGACTAAAGTGCCGGCGTAGCCGGCATGAACATCGCTCCCGGGGGCAGCCTGCAGCGCGATTTGCCGGCAGGCTTTGCCGAGTTCTACGTCCGCCTGCACCGGCGTTTCACGCGGACCCAGCAAGAGCTCGTGCAAGCGCGCGAAGCGCGCCTTTCGCGCGCACAGGGGGGCGACTTGCCGACCTATTTGCCGGCGTCGCAGGCGACGAGTTCGTCGTGGCGGATCGAACTGCCGGCGTGGTGTGCCGATCAACGCAACCAAATGACCGGTCCCGCCGACGATGCCGAACTCTGCGTGAAAATGCTCAACTCGGGCGCGCCCGGCGTGATGCTCGATCTCGAAGACTCGATGGCCAACACCTGGCAGCACTTGATGCTCGGCCACCAGAACATCGTCGCCGCACTCTACGGCGAGCTGACCTATCAGGACGCTAAGCGCTGCGGCACGGTAAGCATCGCGCCGAGCGAGACGGTGGTATGGAACCGCGTGCGCGGCCTTCATCTCTCGCAAGCCGGCGTGATCGACCACGCGCTCACCAGCGCCTCGCTCTTCGACCTCGCGCTGCTGGTCTTTCGGCTGGAGTACGAACGGTTGAAACATCCACTCTGCATCTACATTCCGAAATCGGAATCGGCCGAAGAGGCGATCTGGTGGAAGGAAGTTTTCGACGCGCTGCTGGAGGCTAAGGGCTGGCAGCCCGGCTCGATCAAGGCGATGGCATTGATCGAATCACACCCGGTCGCCTACGAAATCGAAGAGTTCCTCTTCAACTTGCGCGAGTACATTCTCGGGCTCAACCTCGGCCGGTGGGATTACATGGCGAGCCTCATTCACTTTAACCTCGACGACCCGCGATGGCTGCTCCCCGATCGCAACACGATTCCGATCGACGTTCCGTTCTTCCAAAACGTGCGCACGCTCTTGCCCGAGCTCACGCATAGGCACGGTGCCCTCGCGATCGGTGGCATGACCGCGCTCTATCCCAGCCGCGAAGATCCCGCGCTCAACGCGCGCGCACTCGAAGTTTTGCAGGCTGACAAGGCCAACGAAGCGGCCTGTTTTATGGATGGCGCCTGGACCGGTCATCCGGATCAAAACGCAATCGCCGTCGCGCAGTTTCCTCATCCAAACC
>JBAVTZ010000018.1:0-39874 GCA_049696515.1 Candidatus Cybelea sp.
AGGGCGAGGATCTGCTATACGTTGCGAGCGAGTCACACGGCGGCTCGATTTTCTCGTATCCTCAGGGTAAGTTCGTCGGCGCCTTTGAAGGCTTTAGTCGCCCCATGGGATTGTGCTCGGACTCGGCCGGCCATATTTTTCTCGTCGACAACGGCGTCCAACAGATTCTTGAATACGTCCACGGCGGAACGAGTCCGATCGCGACCTTCAACGACTACGGCAATGATCCTAATGGTTGTGCGGTAGATCCTAAGACTAACAACCTTGCGGTAGTTGGTGGCGGCGGGACCGTTCAAGGGAACATTGCAGTATTTAAAGGTGAGCAAGGCTCTCCAACGGTTTATTACGACAAGTACGATCAGGGTGCATACGCGTGGTGTACCTACGATAATAACAGCAATCTTTTTGTAAATACTGGCCCTGGCTATGGATTTGGCCTCATTGAAATGCCAAGCGGAAGCTCCACATTTTTGGAGTTTAATCTCGATTACAAGCTCCGCGGCGGCGGTGCCGTTCAGTGGTATGGAAAGTACCTTGCAATCGCAAGTCCCAACGGTAATGGCCAAGGTACAAAAGGTCCGCTGTATTTATATCAGATCGCAGTTTCGGGATCCACGGCGACTATCCAGAAAACGATAACTCTCAGTACCGGAAAAAGAAACCGTAATCCCGGTTATCCAGTGCAGTTCTGGATCCAAGGGGATAAGATCGTGAGTTCAAAAACCACCCAAGGGAACCTCGGGATATGGCGTTATCCTGAAGGCGGGGAGCCAACTCGGAACATTCAGGATAACGGTCGGCGTCAAGGCAATGCCGGCCTACTAATCGGCGTGACCGTGAGCGTCGCTCCACATCACTGATCCTTCCCCTCCTCTGCACGGCGCTCGCGCTCGCGAGCCCGTGCTGCGCGACGCGGAGGCGGCAAAGTCGGTTGCGCCGAACAGTCGGGCCACTAAGACGTTCACGGTAACGGGAGCAAGGCAAGTGAGGGTATCCGACTTCGGCCGCTTCGCACTAAGCACGTGCGTAGCTGCGGCAATGCTGGCGGCTTGCGGCGGCGGATCGCAGCCGCCGATCAGCGTGCCGGGAGCGATGCCGCTGGGTCAGACGCCCAGCCAAGCTCGTCACATGCTTCTCCCGAGTCAACAGTATTTGTATGTGGCCGTCCCGGGAGCCGTCGACGTGCTGAAGTACCCAGCAGGCGTCCCAATAGAGTCGATCGCCGCGTGGGGGCCGATGTGCGTCAACTCGAGGAATGGCGAAATCTACATTAGCAATGGCACCAGCCTGGAAAAATATGCTGCTGGAGGAACTAGGCCCGTTGCATCAGTCTTTTTTAAGGTTGGTACCAGCTCCGTTGGCTGTGCCGTTGACCCTACCACCGGCGACGTTGCTCTCGTGCTGTCTGTAGCACAGTCAAGAAAGCTCGATACGTATGTCGCAGTCTATTCTAGCTTGTCACGGCACCCCAAGAAATATACCGATCCGAGTATAAATAATCTCTATTACCTCGGCTACAATCCGAGCGGCGATCTCTTCGTAGACGGGTTACGACCTGGGGGCGGCTTTGGGTTCGACGAGCTACCGAAAGGAAGCAAGAGATTTACATCGATCTCCCTCAGCTTGCAGATCGATCCTGGTGCCGTTCAATGGGACGGGTCGTATATGACCATCGAAGACCCGAGACCCATCGAGATTTATCGGATAGCGATTACTGGGTCGAGCGGTTCAGTCGTTGGTACAACTAAGCTCAGAAACCAAACCAAGACGAAGAATGTGCCATATGCGTGGACCTGGATACAGGGCGATACTGTTATCGCCGGTCAGGGGAAGGGGAACCACAACGTGGCGTACTGGAACTATCCTGCTGGCGGTAAACCCTATCACGTTCTCAAGGGTGTCTCTCCGGGAAAACATGGCTTCGTCGATTACCTCATAGTGACTACGGCCAACTAGGCAGCCGTCTACACGCCAAACCGTGAATCGCAAACTCTGCGCGCCTGGCTTCGGCGCTCGCGAGGCCGCACGGCGTTACCGGGTGGGTTCGTGACGCGCGAGAACCTGCCCAAGCAATAGTGCTACACCTGCATGGTCAGCCAGACTACCATAGCCCAATAGGCAGCGAACGAGAGCGAAAACCCTAAGAACAAACCCTCGGCCAAACGAAGTCCACGACGACGCACCTGTTTGAGCGCTAACGCGATTAGAACCAATCCTAACGTGACGTGAGCACAGAGGACGGAGACAAGAACATTCCTTTCGGTCTGCACGTTCCAAGACAGCGTCGCCAAAGGGCCATTCGAAAGAAGCGCCATCCCGTAATAGTTTATAAAGGCGCCAACAATGAAACCTGAGATGAGGCTTGGTGCAGACCAAAAAATATTTACCCGCCGGAAGGGTGTCATTTCGAAGCGCCATTGCAGGAGCACGTAAACTCTCCTTTGGAGGAGGACCTGCCTAGAGCGGAGCGCCGTCGCGGTACGCGAGTGCGCATGGTAGATGGGACATCTTGCGCGATGGGAGGGCGCCATCTCCGTCGAACGCTCTGGCGTTGTGGAATCAGTCGGTGGCGCAAGGCAAGTGAAGGTTTTACGGTTTAGCCAGTACGCGCTAGGTATTTGCTCGGCTTCGGCTTCGCTCACAGCGTGCGGTGGATCGCAGCCGCCGATCGGGGCGCCGGGCGCGATGGCGCGTGCCAATAAGCATCCCCAATGACTTGGCGCGTGAAAATGCACGCAGGCGCCGCTGAGCTGATCCCAGAGCTTGGCGCGTGGAATGATGGTAGGGGCATCGACCTAGAGAGCTGGGCGAATGCAGTCGGCCGATACGATTTTGCCATCGCGTACGCAACGATATTCTGGCCGGATTTTGTCATTCATGACGACTGCGTATTCCGTTATGATCCGGACGGCAAAAACTACGAGGACTGGATGAAGTCCTTGGAAGGAGATCGGGCGAGGGTTGAACATGTGATGAATCACCTTCACATCATGGACATGTTCATCAGCGAGGGCTTCGAGCCGACGGATCGCTTTGTCATTCATGTCGCTGAGCTTCTAAAAAATATGTGGTCATGCAAGCTCGCAAGGGACTTCCCACAGCGCAGCTTTCAGATAGAGATTTATGAGGGGACGCCAGACGATCTGTTGGGCTATGAAATCACGTTCTTCCAGAAGCGCGCCACGTGAGCGCTGCCGCAATGCTCGCGAGGTGCAGCGGATCGCAGCCGCCAATCGGCGCGCCGGGAGCGATGCTGCTAAGCGTGACGCCGAAAACCCTCTGAAATGAACTCGGATAGGCGTCCATGTAGACGTATATTGCTGACACCAATGACCTGGAAGCTCAACGCTGGAATCTTGTCCAGCATCGTCGCCGTCATTGCTCTTTCGATAAGTGCTCGCGCCGACAATGGACTCTCGCGCGTTTACGTAACAGCATATCCTTGCGCACCGACCCAAGGCATCGTGGTGGTGCCCGGAGCACCCGAAGTACATCTATACGATCAGGCGTTTTACGGTGATCGTAACCCCCCACCGGAAACAACCCCGCCCATAACAGTCACGAAGCAAACGCAACTTGCTACCGAGTTTTATTTCGACGTTAAACCTGGGAACTACGACGCCTTTGTAAGTTTCCGGACGCAGCGTCAAGGCTCCAGGATGGCGATGTGCGATCGAAATGGCCCCCTCGATGTCTTGATGGGTAAGAATCGGCATTTATTCGTCGCGACGATGACGGGTATAACGGATTGGCATCTTCCCGGAGTCGTTGCAGGCACGCTACCACTAAAGGGAGTCGACGTGGCGGTTCTCGTCTATCCTCAGTCGATGCAATGTGGTGATGACGTTAGCTGGTATGGCCCGGAGACCAAGATGACGGCCATCACGCCTCGCGAGTACGATGCCGTGGTGGACGATGGCGCTTACTACGCAAATATTCACGCTTACGGAAGACAGGATCGCACCGTAGCACTTCGGTTTTCGGGCGCACTCTTTACTGGAGGAACCGTTCTCTTGACCGTTACTCCCGACACAAACCTGCATAAGCCGCCATTTATCGAAAAGGACATTACCGCCGAGATCCTGCGCGCTGCAACTGCGAACCCGTTTCGGCAGCAGCTAGTCTGCATAGATGGATTCTGAGACTGCCAACCCCATATCATTCGGCCAGATCGAGTAGTGTCGCGGTCTACCCTCCGCGCTCGCGAGGCCGCACCGCGCTAGGCGGCCCTAGCGGGTCAGAGGCTCTCAGCCCGGCGCGATGCATCGCAATCGACCATGCATCGCAGTGCATAGCTAAAAACCCTTACGCCACATAGCGTGTTCGACGTACACCGGTTTTTGCAAACGGGATTGCAAAGTTTGCACGGGTTGCTTCGCCCTGCGCGCTGGATCGAGGGAATCGAGAAAACCCTTATTTTATAAGCTTTTTACCTACGCACGAGGCCGGTGGCAGCGAGGGAGGGGGGGGAGGGCGTTTCGGGGTGCTTCCTCTATGCCCACCACACCGCGGCGCCGTGGAAGTTCTTAAACTTGCGTTGGCTTCGGCATCGTCATCCTTCGACTTCGCTCAGGATGACAGATTGCGGTCCTTCGACTTCGCTCAGGATGACAAATTGCGGGTCCTTCGACTTCGCTCAGGATGACAAATTGCGGGTCCTTCGACTTCGCTCAGGATGACAAGCTGCGAGTTCTTCGACTTCGCTCAGGATGACAAGTTGCGGTCCTTCGACTTCGCTTAGAATGACAAAGCGCGAGTTCTTCGATTCGCTCAGGATGACAAGCTGCGAGTTCTTCGACTTCGCTCAGGATGAGATGGAATTTTAGGCAGCGGCGCCGTGACACTTTTTGAATTTGCGACCGCTACCGCAGGGACAGAGTTCGTTGCGACCAACTTTCGGTTGGTCGCGGTGAACCGGCTTTGCGGGTTCTTCTTCGTCTTTGTTCGTGTGGAGCTGTTGCACGCGGCGTCCGGTGCCGGGCATCGGCCCAAGCAGCTGCTCGACTTGCTGCGGCGGCAGCGCGTTGCCGGCAGCGATTGGTTGCGGAACGAGCTCACCGGATGGAATCGGCGTGAAGGGCGGCATCGATACCGGACCGCCGACGCCATCGCCGCCGTGCCCGAATTGATCCGGCGGCGGTCCATGCTCGATGACGACGCGAAAGACTCCCTTGATCGCTTCGTCCGCGATATTGTTTTTGAGCGATTCGAAGATCTCGAAGGCTTCTTTTTCGTACTCGACGCGCGGATCTTTTTGGCCGTAGCCGCGTAATCCGATGCCGGTCTTGAGGTGGTCCATCACGTAAAGGTGGTCGACCCACTGGCGATCGATGATCGGCAGCAAGAGATAGCGCTGCTCGACGACGCGCAAGATCTCCGGCGTCACCTCGCGTTCTTTGGCTTCGTAAGCCTCGCGGGCTTGGTCGTGCAGTAGGCGCCGAATCTCCTCGCGATCTTTTCCTGCGAAGTCTTCAACCGAAATCGCGCGCTTGGCCGGGAAAATCAGGTCGAGCGCGTTGAGCATCTCCTCAAGGTCCCACTCGCTCGGATGTGCGTTCTCCGGAGCGTTTTCCTCGACGGCTTCGTCGATTTTCGCTTGCAGCGTCTGGAGCATGAAGGTCCGAGAATCGAACTTTCCCTCCAGGATTGCCCGCCGATCGGCGTAGATGATCGTGCGCTGCTTGTTCATCACGTCGTCGTACTCGAGGACGTGCTTGCGGATCTCGTAGTTGTGGTTCTCGACCTTACCCTGCGCGCGCTGAATCGATTTGGTAACCAGCCCCGATTCGATCGGCTGCTCGTCGGTGAAGCCGACTCGCTCCATGATGTTGGTCATCCGCTCGCCGCCGAAGAGCCGCATCACTTCGTCTTCCAACGAGACGTAAAAGCGCGACGAACCGGGATCGCCCTGGCGACCCGAACGCCCACGCAGCTGGTTGTCGATGCGCCGCGATTCGTGGCGTTCCGTGCCGATGATGTGAAGGCCGCCGTTGCGGGCCACGCCCTCGCCGAGCTTGATGTCGGTGCCGCGCCCAGCCATGTTGGTGGCGATCGTTACTTGGCCTTCTTGTCCGGCGTCTTTGATGATCTCCGCTTCTTGCTCGTGATATTTCGCGTTGAGTACGTTGCACTCGACGCCTTTGCGCCGAAGCAGCGTGGCCAACAACTCACTCTTCTCAATCGAGCGCGTGCCGACCAGCACCGGCCGCCCTTTCCGATGCTCGGTGATGATCTCGTCAACTACCGCGTCGAACTTGGCCTTCTCCGATTTGTAGACGATGTCGGAGTTGTCTTTGCGGACCATCGGCATGTTGGTGGGGACCACGACCACATCCAGGCCATAGATATCGCGGAACTCGCGCTCCTCGGTCTTGGCGGTGCCGGTCATGCCGGCGAGATGGTCGTAAAGCCTAAAGAGGTTCTGGAAAGTGATGGTGGCGAGCGTCTGATCCTCGCCGCGGACTTTGATGCCTTCCTTGGCTTCGATGGCTTGATGGATACCGTCGGAGTAACGCCGCCCGTACATCAGCCGTCCGGTAAACTCGTCGACGATGATCACTTCACCGTCTTTGATGATGTACTGCTGGTCGCGGTGGAAAAGATTCCAGGCCTTGAGCGCGGCGTTGAGCTGGTGCGTCAGCTCGATGTTGCGCTGCTCGTAGAGATTTTGGACCCCGAGCATCTTCTCGACCCGCGCCACGCCGGCTTCGGTGATCGGAACGGCATGCGCTTTCTCATCAACGGTAAAGTCTTCGCCCTTGTGCAAACGCGGGATGATCTGAGCGAACTTCTCGTAAAGCTCGGTTGCCTCTTGCGAGGGTCCGCTAATGATGAGCGGCGTGCGGGCTTCGTCGACCAGGATCGAATCCACTTCGTCAACCAGCGCGAAATAGAGCTCGCGTTGTACCAGGTCCTCCACTTGCCACGCCATATTGTCACGCAGATAATCGAAGCCGACTTCGTTGTTGGTGACGTAGGTGACGTCGCAGTTATAGGCCTCGCGGCGCTCGGCGGAATCGAGCCCGTGCTGAATTACGCCGACCTTCAATCCCAGGAATGCGTAGACTGGCCCCATCCAATCGGCGTCGCGCCGAGCCAGGTAATCGTTCACCGTGACGACGTGAACGCCGCGGCCTTCGAGGGCGCGGGCATAGACCGGCAGCGTTGCGACCAGCGTCTTGCCTTCGCCGGTCTTCATCTCGGCGATCCGCCCCTCGTACAGCACTTGGCCGCCCATAATCTGTACGTCGAATATGCGCATGCCGAGGGTGCGAACGCCGGCCTCACGCACGACGGCGAAAATTTCGGGCAGCATCGCATCGAGCGATTCGCCTTGGTCTAAACGGTTCTTGAATTCGGCCGTCTTGGCTTGCAGGTCGGCATCCGAAAGCGCCTGCATCTCCGATTCGAGTGCAATGACCGCTTTCGCGGTGCGCCGCAGACGTCCGACGTCCCGTTCGTTGCCGTCGACGAGGGTCCTAAGAAATGACATAGACTCTATGGAACGAGGCCGACTCCAGTTACGGCGCCTCGCGAGGTGAACCTCAACTTCGGTGCAGCGTCGCCCGCTGCGGTGGCGGTATAGACGTAGACGACGCCTCCTCCACTCGCCGAGGAATCCGCCACGTAGATCACGCCGTTGGTATCAACCTTCACGTCGGTCGGGGTGTTCAGCAGCGTAGCACATCCTTGGATCTTGCGAATCGGCTTGGTAAAGGGAACCTTCGGGTTGAAGGGCGGGAAGACTAAAATTGCTGCCGATTGGCTGGACGAGCTCGACGAACAGGTCGCGCCACGGCGCCCCTGGTCCGCGATATAGATGTTACCACTTTGGTCAACCGCCACACCGAAGGGCGTAATTACGCCGTTCTTCAGGCCGATCGTGAAGCGCGGGAAAACGTTGATCGGCGTTGGCGTGGGCGACGGCGTCGGGGTCGGGCTGGGGGATCCGGTCGGAGTCGGCGTCGGTACCGGAGTCGGCGTCGGTGACGTGGTCGGGGTCGGCTTGGGCGTGGGCGACGGGGTCGGTATAACAAACTGCGCGACGCTCGCGCCTTGGATGTTCGCAACGTAAAGGAAGCCTTGGTTATCGACCGCGACTCCGCCCGGCAGCTTTAGATGGGGTTTCGGCCCGGCGATCGACTGGAAGGGCGAGACCGTGCCGGCCCGGTAGAGCAGGAGCTGGCTGGGATAGGTTGTGGTCGGGTCGTTGTCGGCAATGATCATGATTCGCGGGACGGGGCTCGTCGAGGGTGCTGGGCTCGGTTGCCTAGGCGTAAACGCGATCCCGCGCGGCCGCCCCGGAAGCGCGTTTGAGACCAGAGGCGTGACGTCGCCGGTCGCCAGCGCCGCGAACTCGATTAAGAGCGCTCTGTTCGTGCTCGGATTATAATTGGTCACCCAGAGGTTGTGAGCCCGATCGAAGGCTAGGTACTGAGGCCCGTTGAGCGTGGTGGTCGCGCCGCCAATCTGGAAGGCCGGACCCGCGCCGTTCTTCGTGCCGCCAGGGTAGATGTTCACCGCATTCTGATTGCTATTGCTAGCGTAGAGCGTATCGGTGGGAAAGTCGGGACCGACATTAACCCCGCTGGTTTGGCCCAGGCTGCTGCACGCGACGGTCGCGGCAGTGAGGGAAATGGCAAGGAACGCGATGGTAAGCTTAGACAGCATTCTTCTCTTCATAGTAACCGGCGTTGCGGTGCTGCGCACCCGCGTGCCCCAGCGGTAACACCGCGGGGACCCAAGTGGAGCCCACATGTTGGATCGTATCCCAGGTTCCCTCAGTGGTCCTACTTTCCTGGCCGTGCGCGCGCTGAGCAAGGAACCAAAAGGCGGCTATGACCACGACGGCCAGCAGCAAGGTGACGATGAGCCGGCGGATGCGCCGCCGGTTGTAGGCGGGCCGGCTCGACTCAGTATCGATTATTGGGCGCGGCAACGATCGATTATACCGCGTGGCGCAGCGGATGATTCAGTTCGCCGCTCTGGACCAGCTTGAGCAGGTCACCAACGGTGACGAAGCGGTAGCCCGCCCGTTTGAACCGTTCGACCACCAGGGGCAACGCTTCGATCGTTTCGAGTTTCCCGCTGTGGAGGAGCACGATTTCGGGCGCCGTGGCGTGCAATAAGAGGTGGCGTTCCAGTTGCGGAACGGTGACCGTACGCCAGTCGCCGCCGTCGTCGGTCCAAAGCACGACCGAGTATCCGAGGGCCTGCGCAATCTGCAGTGTGCGCTCGGTAAAGCGGCCGTGGGGCGGACGCATCAGCCGGCGTGCTGCCGGATCGTGGCTGAGCGCCCACAACACCTCGCTCCCTTCGAGGATCTCTTTGCGGATCTGATCCGGAGTCTCTTGATCGAGATTGGGGTGCGAGTACGTGTGGTCGGCGATCTCGTTGCCGTCGGCTTCGATCCGGCGCGTTAACTCCGGCCACTGTTGCGCATCTTCCCCGATCAAAAAGAAGGTCGCCGGTACGCCCAGGTCGTGGAGCACGTCGAGCAGCATCGGCGTGTAGATCGGATAGGGTCCGTCGTCAAAGGTGAGTGCGATCAGCTTGGGGCGCCCCGATCGATCTTCGGTCGGGAGCTCGTGCGTCACCCGGTAGAGCCGCGCGACGACGTCGTCCGAGAGCTCCAGATGCACGTTCGTACTTGGCGTAATCAGGGCGGGCTGCAAATTGCTCTTGTGCACGACCGCACGCCAGCCGCCGAAGATCAATCCAACTGCTAATACGATTGCGGCAATGCTCTTCACGCTCGTCGACACTAAGCCCCTACGAATGATCCGGCAAAACCGGCGAAGGGGTCTTCGCAAAATCGCCGCCGACAATGACGGTGACGTCGCTGCTGATGGCGACGCTGCTCGCGGCGGGACTGTCCGGGGCTGATGGAGTCGGCGACGGGTCCGGGACAACCACTGCCTCGCGCAAGGACTCCGGTAGTGAGGCACGCACGCGCGCGCCGGCGTAGGTTACGCTGGAATGCTCGTGAATCTCGGTTGCGCTGTAATCGGAACGATCGGCATCGCCGACCTGGCCGATGGTGAAGCCGGCGTGCCGCAGCACGTTCGCGACGCGACGGGCGGCACCGCTCACGCCGCTGCCGTTCTCGACGTCAACGCGCAAGGTCGCAGGAGCAATCGCCGCCAGCGAAATTGCATCGGGAGAGGGCACCGGCACGGGCGGCGCAGTGAGCAGCTTCGCGACCAACTTCGCACGCGCGGCGGTATCGGGAACAAGCGAGTCACCGTAACTTGGCAAATCGACGTCGCCCGTGTATGGAACCTGCGCGCTCAGGATCGCCGAGGGCGATATGCCCTGAAAGTGCGTCGCCAGCGAGATCAATTCCGAGTTCGAGAAATCGGTCTGGACGTATTTCTGGAAGACTGCCAAAAGATCGCCCATGTGCAGGAACGTATTGACGCGGTCGCCCTTTACCTTGTCGATCATGGCGCGCATCACTTGCTGCTGGCGCATGATCCGGCACGGATCACTGCACCAGTCGTGGCGGAAACGCATATAGGCCATGGCGTGCTCTCCGTCGAGGTGCTGCATGCCCTCCTTCAAATGTATGTGCAGGTGACCCCAGGTGTCGTCGTAGTCGAGGGTCTCGCCGGTGCAGCCGGTCTTGTAGCTCAGACAATCCGACGATCGCACGTAGAGGTCGATCCCGCCAAGGGCGTCGACAAACTCTTTGGTCGCGTCGATGCGCAAGATCATGTACCGGTCGAATCCCGGAATTCCGAGCCAATTTGCGATGACGCTTTTGGCCTCTTTGACTCCGCCATCCGACTGCGCCTGGTTGATCTTGCCTTGCGTCCCGTTGGGCAGCGTCGCAATCATGTCGCGCGGTATCGAAAGCTGATAGATCCGCTTGTTGGCGAAATCGAGATTGACCGCCCAGATCGCGTCACTGCGCGAGTTGGTCGAGAACTCTTCGTCCTTGGCCGTATAATCGTAATCGAGCCCTTCGATCAGCACCAGCAAATTCTGCTTGCCGAAAACTTGCTGTGGAGCCGGAACGAACATCTGCGTGATCGTGGTCACGGGATTGCGCCGCTCGACGACCACGTAGCCAGCAATTGCCGACACCACGCCCAGTGCAATAATGCCGGCGATCGTCAGGATCCGTTTAGTCATATGGCGCAGCGCTCCCGCGATATCGCGCGTCCGAAGAAATCGAAGGGGCCGTGGCCCTCCAGCCGGACGTCGGCAAACTCACCCACCTGGGCATTGCCTGTGAAATAGATTCCGCCATCAACAGCGGGCGCTTCACCCTCGGAGCGTCCGAACCATGCTCGCGTTTCGCCTAGGCGCCGGCGGAACTCGTCGCGCTGGCGCAGCCGGCGCGATTCTTCAACGAGTACGCGCACGGTCGTACCGCACCGCTTGCTGCGCGCGCGCTCGGATGCCAGCCGTTGCGCTTCTCGCAGACGGATCAAGCGCTTGCGCCGCCGGGTTACGTTGACGAACTCGGGAAGATTCGCGGCCGGGGTGCCATCCTCGGCGCTGTATTCGAAGAATCCGACCCGATCGAGCTCGGCCCGCGCGATCCATTCTTCGAGATAGTCCACCTGCTGCTCGGTTTCGCCCGGAAAGCCGACGATGAAGGTCGAGCGCATCGTTATGCCGGGAACGCGCGAGCGGAACTCGTCAATCAGCTCGAGATAACGTTCGCCGTTTCCGGGGCGTCGCATCGCGCGTAACACTTCGGGGTGCGCGTGCTGCAACGGCATGTCCATGTACTTGCAGACTTTGGGCAGCCGCGCAATTGCCTCCACCAACTCGCGATCGACCGTCGCCGGATAGAGATAGAGTAGACGAATCCATTCGATACCATCGACCTCATGCAGCCGCTCGAGCAGCCTCGCGAGCGCGCCGCGCCCCAAGCCGCGATCCAGCCCCCACATAGACGTATCCTGCGCAATCAAGACCAACTCTTTAGCGCCGCCGCCGGCGAGCGCGCGCGCTTCGGCGCAGATCGACTCGGCGCTGCGGCTTCGGAACCGGCCGCGCAGCGTTGGGATGATGCAGAAAGTACACGGGTGATCGCACCCTTCGGCGATTTTGAGATAGGCGGTAGCGCGCGGAGTCGTAACGAGCCGCGGCAGGAAATCGTGTTCCGGCTCGGGTTCGAGATCCAGTCGTACGGGCTTGCGGCCGGCTTCCACGTCGTCGAGCAAATCGACGATCCCAGCGTAGGCGCCGGTACCGACCACCCCGTCGATCTCCGGAATTAAACTCTGAAGCTGTGCGCCGTAGCGCTGTGCGAGGCAACCTGCCACGATCAGCTGCTGACCGGGCTGTTTGCGGGTCGCGTGCTCGAGGATGACCTCCGTCGACTCCGCTTTCGCGGGATCAATGAAGGCGCAGGTGTTGATTACGACGGTATCGGCCCGATCGGCGTCGGTTTCCAGCTGCCAGCCCGCGGCACCTAGCTTAGCCACCATCACCTCGGTATCCACCAAGTTTTTGGCGCAGCCCAGACTCACGAATGTAACGCTTCGCAAAGACATAAAACTCGGCTAGCGATAGTTTACGAACTGCAGCGGAAGCTCGAACTCCAGCGCGCGCAGCGACGCGATCACTTTTTGCAGATCGTCCTTACTCTTGGCCGATATGCGGATCTGATCGTCCATATATTGCGCGTTCACTTTGAGCTTCAGCGCTTTAATATGGGCCAGCAGCGTTCGGCTCTGCTCCTTGGGAATGCCGCTGCGCAGTGTTACCACTTGACGCACCGTGCTGCCGGCGGCCGGTTCGACGTTACCAAAGTCGAATGCCTTAACGTCGATGCCGCGCCGAACGGCTTTGGATTGCAGCACGTCGACGACGTTACGCATTTTTAGTTCGTCGTCGGAGATCAGCGTGATCTTCTTGCCATCGAACTCGATGCTGGTCTTGCTGTGTTTGAAGTCGAACCGGTTTTCGATCTCTTTGCGGGTTTGGTTGAGCGCGTTGTCGAGTTCCTGACCATCGACGCGCGACACGACGTCAAACGAAACTTCGCTCGCCATAAGTGCTTTCGCTGCTCCTCTTAAAGCGTAAAGGCGTGCTCGACGACGTCACCCGACTTGCCGAGCTTCCCAAAGTCCTTGCCGTCCACGTAGATCTCCACGCCACCCGCGTTGCCCACGCGTACCATTGCGTTCTTGCCGTGGAACGTCTTGGACGTCCCCGCCGGAAACGTACCCTCCATGCTAACATTCCCGTCAACGGTAACGCGCAGCCAGGAGGGAGCGGAAAGGACGAGGGCTAGCGAGCTGGCCCCGACGCCCGCGCGGACCGCCGGCGGGGCGGCAGAGAGTTGGGCTGCGGGCACCTGCGTAGCCGGCGGAGGAGCAGTGCTCGCCAAAGCGGCCGTTTGCGTCCCTCCCCGGTGGAGCGTCAGCGCATTGTATACCACGAAGGCGATCAAAAGCACGGCAACGACGCTGGCGATCCAGATCGTCAGCGAACCTCGCCCTTCGGGCGCTGACCGAGCTGGCGCCCGCAATTCTTCTGAGGCTGGGGCTTTCTCGGGCGAAGATTGCGCCGGCGGCTGGGGTTGCGTCCGATTAAACTCGCCGACGGCCTCTTCGGGATCCAGCCCGAGGAAGCGTGCGTACGTCCGTAAGAAGCCTCTAATGTAGACCGGCGCGCCGATCGCGCTCCAGCGTTCGTCCTCGATAGCGGCCAGGTAGACCGGTCGAATCCGGATGCTTCCGGCGACGTCCGAGAGCGACATGCCGCGCGCCTCGCGTGCCGCGCGAAACCGCTGCCCTAGCGATTCAAACGCTGCTGACATTCAGCCTTTGAGTTAGCCCCGCCCTAATGTTATCCTGTTCGTACTCGGATGGTTAAGGAACGCGTTATTGCGGCGATGAGCGGGGGCGTAGACTCCGCGGTTGCCGCCGGTCTCTTGCTCGAAAACGGATACGACGTCGTCGGAATCACGATGAAGATGTATACGCCGTCGAGACCGGCACACGCGAAGAGCTGCTGCGGGGTCGACGACTTCGACGACGCGCGGCGAAGCGCAGCCACCCTCGGAATTCCGCACTACGTGGTCGATTTCGAAGAGGTCTTTCGGCGCAACGTGATCGAGCGCTTCATCAGCGATTACGCGAGCGGCCGAACGCCCAACCCATGCGTTTCGTGCAACAACTTCGTGAAACTCGGAACGCTCGCGCAGTATGCCGATCGGTTGAATGCGCGCTACGTCGCAACCGGCCACTACGCGCGCCTCGAGCGAAGCGCGGACGGCCCGCACCTCTTCCGCAACCAGTATGCGAAGGACCAGGCATATGCGCTCGCGCAGCTGACGCCGGCCCAGCTCGGCCGTCTGCTGCTGCCGCTCGGCGAACTCGATAAGGCTGCGACTCGCGCGCACGCGCGACGCTTACAGCTTCCGGTTCACGATAAAGCCGAGTCGCAAGATGTTTGCTTCGTCGAAGGGGGGGACTATCGCGAGGTAATCGCGCGAATTCAGCCCGACGTCAATGCGCCGGGCAGAGTGGTTGTCGCGGGCGGCGAGCCGATCGGCGCGCACGCGGGCGTCGCCAACTACACGATCGGCCAGCGCACGCTGCTTCCGCCCAGCAACGAGGGGCCGCGTTACGTGACCCGCATTGACGCTGCGACCAATACGATCGTGGTTGGCCGTGAAGACGAGCTGCTTTCGAGCGAACTCTATGCCGGTGAGCTCAACCTCATCCGTCCGGAACGATTCGCCGGCGGCGAAACGCCCGTTCGCGCAATGATTCGCTATCGAGCCGCGCCGGCGCTCGGCTTTGCGACTATTTGCAGCGACGGCTCTCTCCGGCTGCGCTTCGAAGGAACGCAGCGCGCGATTTCGCCCGGCCAGCTTGTCGCGCTGCTCGATCCCGACACCGAAGAAGTGCTGGGCGCCGCCACAATCACCTCATCGCGTTAAGCCGATACTGGCCGAGGAGGTCGGCGAGAATCCAGGCGACTCCGGCGATCGCGAAGGTCTCGGTGGTTTCGCTCCAGTTCACCGGATTGTGGGGATCCGCAAAAAGCAACGGTATCCACACGATTATTCCAAAGATCAGGATCATGAGCGTCAGCAGACGAGAGGCGAGAAGTGCCATGCGATTCGTAAGGAGAGCCACGGCTGCGAGCCCGAACGCGACGGTCGTTGCTACCGCCCAAAACATCTGACCCGGCGGAAGCCACTTCGGAACGAGGCTGGCAGTAGGCGCAAGATAAAGCGCCTGTTCAAGACCAAACGAGACGACGCAGATGCCGAAAAGGATGCAGCCGAGTCGATTAAGCGTTTTCGGTGCCCAGACCGACGAAAAGCTCGCGTAAACCATCGCCGCTCCGGTCAAAAGCGAGAACTGCTCGAAGAAGTTGCCCCAGCTAATATAAATCTTCGGTTTGGCGACGATTTGTGGCAAGGTGAGTAAGGCGAAGACTAGATAAACCACGGTAAGGACGGCTGCGCCCGTTTTCGCGCTTTGACGGAACTGAATCGCTGCGCCGCCCAGGATCTGCGCAGCGGCAGCGGCATAGACAAGGACCAGGCCCGCTTGGCCGGGCAAAATATCGCGCAGTTGCTGCGCGGTTTGGTCGTGCCAGACCAGCATGACGAGTCCAGAGGCCAAAGCCGCTAATCCAAACACGTGACGGCCTAGGTTCAAACTCGGTGACAGTACGGTCTGCGTTTTCAATTTACAGAATGTCCCCTAGCGATTAAGGCATTAGACGTGTAAACGACTATAATGCCCGATTGTGACGCGAGTTCACGACATCCTTGTCATCCTGAGCGAGCGAAGCGAGTCGAAGGATGACCACGTTATCTCGCGACGACCAAAGAATATATCTTGACATGAAGATACTAAATGGTATAGTATCTTTATGTTAAGATACCTTTCAGAACGCGAGCTTAGGGAACCAGAGTGGTGAGAGAATCTTGGATTTGCGTGCATTGCGGGGTCGATTTTCCGCCGGCGATTACGCCGATGGCGGCCTGTCCAATCTGCGCCGACGAGCGCGTGGCGCGTCCGCCGGTCCAGCGGTGGACCAAAATGAGCGAGATGGGGCGGGCTCATCGCACGGTGACACGCGAGCTGGAGCCGGGGTTGCTGACCGGTGTCGCCATTGAGCCTACATTTGGAATCGGACAACGCGCGATTCTCATCGAACAACCCGACGGATGCATCCTCTTCGACTGCATTCCGCTGCTAGACGATAGCATTGCCGCCTATATCGCGGCGCGCGGTGGGCTCAAGGCGATTGTTCCCTCGCATCCCCACTTCTACGGCGCGATGCTCTCGTGGTCCGAGCGATTCGACGACGCGAAGATTTATATCCACGCTGCAGACCGCGAATGGATTCCGCAGCTTAGTCCGGCGATCGAGCTCTGGGCCGGCGAGTCACGATGCGTTGCTGACGGTCTGACGCTGGTTCACTGCGGAGGTCACTTCGAAGGCGGGACGGTGCTGCACGTTGCCGCCGGCGCCGGCGGACGGGGCTCGCTACTGACCGGCGATGTCGTGATGGTCACCGAAAATGGACGCGGCGTCTCATTTATGCGTAGCTATCCTGCCTACATCCCCCTCGAAGCGACCCAGATTCGGCACATTGCCAGGGTCTTAGAACCGTTTCAATTCGAAAAGATCTATGGCTTCCTATGGACGCGCGTTATCGAGAGAGACGGCTCGCGACTTGTCGCGCGGACGGCCGACCGTTATCTGAACGTACTGGCGGCAAGTTGAGCGCCGCTGCGATGCGGGATCGTATCGACGAAATCGTGGCGCAATGGCAGCGCGAGCGGCCCGACGTCGACCCACGCCCGATGGAATTGGTTGGCCGCATTCAACGTGCCGCTGCCGCGCTGCGTCCGCGTTTGGACGAGGTGCACTCGGCTTCCGGGCTCGTGGGCGAATCGTTCGACGTCCTTGCGGCGCTGCGGCGGTCGGCCCCACCGCATCAGTTGACGCCAACGGAACTCTATCGGCAGATGATGCTAACGTCAGGCGCGATGACCAATCGCATCGATCGTCTGGAAGAAAGCGGGTACGTTGAGCGAAAGGCCGATCCGAGCGATCGGCGAGGAACGCTGGTCAAGCTTACCCCAAAGGGCCGAGTGCTGATCGATTCGGCCCTCGAAAAGCACGTCACCAACGAGAAGCATCTACTCACGGCGTTAAGCGTGAAAGAACAACAGCAACTCAATAGGCTTCTGCGCAAGCTATTGTTGACGTTGGACTGACCTGTTTAGGCGACTGACGCAGATAGCAACGCATGCACGGTCGTCCTTCGACTCCCCTCAGGATGACAGCGTGAATCCGGCGCTTCGCGCCTTCGCTCAGGATGACAGGGCGATGTCGCGCACGTTCCAGTACGTGTCGCGGACGACCGGTCTGAAACCGGCGCTCAGGATGAGGTTTTCGACGTCGCGTCGGGTTGCTTCGTTCGTGCTGCCGGCGTCGTGCACGACGCGCTCCTCGATGATCGTGCCGCCCATGTCGTCGCAGCCGTAAAAGAGCGCGAGCTGTCCCATCTTCAACCCCGGCGTCAACCAAGAAGCCTGCAAGTGGGCGAAGTTGTCGAGGTAGAGGCGCGAGATGGCAAGGACGCGCAGGTACTCCAATCCGGTCGCTTCTTTGCCGCGCAGCGGGGTTTTGAATGGAACGTAATACCAGGGGATAAAGGCCGTAAAGCCGCCGGTTTCGTCTTGAAGCTCTCGAAGCACGTGCAGGTGCTCGATCCGTTCGGCTGCCGTTTCGATCGAGCCAAACATCATCGTTGCGGTGGTCGGCATGCCTAGCTGCTGTGCCTCCCGCATGACGCCGAGCCACTCGTGCGGCTTCACCTTGCGCGCCGAAATGCGTTTGCGCACGCGCTCGACCAGAATTTCGGCTCCGGCGCCCGGTAACGATTTCATCCCGGCATCCTTGAGGCGCGCGAGTACGTCGCGCGTAGAGGTTTCCTCGACGTGTGCGAGGCCGACGATCTCCGAGACCGAGAGTGAATGAAGATCGGCGTGTGGATACTCGCTGCGTACGCGACTGAAGAGCGTCTCGAACCATTCGATCCCGAGCTCCGGATTGACGCCGCCCTGGATCATGATCTGCGTCGCGCCCAGGTCTACCGCGTGCTTGACGCGCTCGAGCACCTGATCGTGCGACATCGTATAGCCTTCTTTGTGGTGCTCGGGCCGGAAGAAGGCGCAGAAACTGCAGTGCACGTTGCAGACGTTGGTGTAGTTGATCGTCGTGTCGATCACGTAGGTGACCACGTCGGATGGGTGCATCGCTACTCTGCGCGCATGCGCGGCCGAGCCTAATTCGTGGATGTCGGCTTCGTTGTAGAGGCGAACGCCTTCGTCAAAGTTGAGCCGGCCGCCGGTGGCCGCGCGGTCGAGCAAACTAGCGAGCGATGGCACTGACGCCCTCCGAAAGGGGCGCCGGAACCGCGGCGATCGCTCCGATTTCGACGAGCTCGCGGCAGTAGGCCGCCAGCCCGTTCTGCGCGGCGATGTGGAACATGAAGTTCAGCTTGCCGTAATAGGTTTGGTAGAATCCCGCGGGGCGTGGAATCGCGCGCTGCGCCAATGCGATGACTTGATCGCTGTGCGAGCGCGACCAGGTGTAGGAATCGGTCAGCGCGTGCATGCACTCGCGCACCGCGGCCGGGTCGCGTTCGTAGGCGTCGCGATGAGCCGCCCACACCGCAAAAACGGTCTGCTGGCGCGTCCACTCGTGCCATAGCCGCCCTAGGTCGTACACCAACTCGGCGGGAAAACGTTCGATCGCATCGATTGCCGAGTCGCCGATAAGCAACGTGGGGTCACCCGCAAGCGCCCGTTCAAACGGGGCGGACTCGTCAATGTATTTCGCGCTAATGCGATAGCGCCGTTCGAGAATTACACGCAGCAAATAGCGTCCGCTGGCGGATTCCTCGCTTACGAATATCTGCGCGCCGCCGAGAAGTGCCGGCGGTATAGCCGAAACGAGCACGACCGAAACGACTTCCTCGCGCCCACCGATGCAGAGATCCGGCAGGAGCACGAGCCGGTCTGGGTTCGCCGCCCAGGCAAACGCGCTGATCGGGCTCAAGTCCAACTCTCCCCGCAGCAGCATCGCGTTCAGGCGCGCCGGCACGTCCGCGTGCAAACGGCCCGGGTATTCCATCGCGCCCGCGTCGAACGCGGCGTAGATCGGTAAGTCGTTGGTGTATTTGATCCTTCCGCACCGGAGGGTCATTGCTTGGTCATCCTTCGACAGAGCCTGTCCTGAGCGAGCGGAGCGAGTCGAAGGGCTCAGGATGACACCGGGAGGCGTCAGGATGACAGTGGGTTGGCATTAGAATGACACCAGGGCGGGCTCGCGTTCTTGCGACGCGGGGGTCCAATCCCATTCGAACTCTTGGTAAGTCGAGTTGCGACGAACCGGAACGTAGCCGGTTTCTTCAATCAGGCGACGGAACTCGCGGTCATCGACGTATTGGCCGGACTGGGTTCCCGCCGAATGGTAGATCATCTCCTCGTCGGTCGAACCGTGGGTTCCGTCCATGTCGTCAGCCCCGAATTGAAGGGCGACCTGACAGACTTTCAATCCCTGAATCATCCAATACGCCTTGATGTGATCGAAGTTGTTAAGCATCAGGCGCGCAACGGCGAAGGTGCGGATATCGTCGAGGCCGGTCGTCCAGCCGCAGTAAGAGAGCTCGTTGCCGTCGGGATGAAAGGCCAAGGGAATAAACGCGTTGTATCCGGGCGAGCGCGTTTGCGATTCGCGCAGGCGAATCAGATGGTCGACGCGATCTTCGATGGATTCGATGTGACCGTAGAGCATCGTCGCATTGCTTGCGATGCCTTGGCGGTGAAGCTCCTCGTGGAGCGCCACCCAGTTGGCCGCGGAAACCTTATTGGGGCAAATTTTGGCGCGCGTCTCTTCGGCAAAGATTTCCGCGGCGCCGCCGTTAACGTTATCCAGTCCGGCTTCTTTGAGCGCCGAGACGATTTGAGGGAATGAGAGGCGGTGGCGCTTGGCCATATACTCGATCTCGGCCGCGGTGAAGAGTGAGAGCTGTACGTGCGGCAGCGACTTCTTAAAGCGGCGCATCAGTGGTAGCCAGTAGTCCAGCGAAAGCTGGCGCGGATCGTGTCCGCCGACGATATGGAGTTGATTGAAGTTGGTGCCCGTTTCGACTGCCTTGGCGAAAACCTGGTCGGCGGTCATGCGAAAGATGCGCTCGGGCTCCTTGAACTCGTCGGCCGCAAACGAGCAGAACGTGCATCCGGCGAAGCAGACGTTTGTCGAGTTGATGTAGCGGTTGAGAACGTAGAAGACCTTTTTGCCGCTCTTGCGCTCCTTCTGCTTGCGGGCCATCCGGCCAAGGTTGTGAATGTCCCACGTGCGATAGAGGACGAGCCCATCGTCCATCGACAGCGGAACATTTGCATCGAGCTTGCGCTCGATCTCCACGAGCATCGGATCGCCAAAGGCCATGAGCCGCTCTATTCTGCCGGGCCGAACGGACGCCCCGCAACCGGCGGAAAGATCCCGCCGGGCACGATCGCCAAACCGGCCGAGACGAGCGCGATGGCGAGCAAAGCGCCGCCGGCCAGATCGGTCAAATAGTGCGCGCCGAGCGCAAGGCGCGCCCAGCAGATCGCGATCGCGAAGAGCACAAGCAAGAAAGCCGCGATTTTGCGCGTACTCGACAGCTCGGAGCAGTAGAGTATCAGCGCCCACAGCCCATAGAAGCCTGTTGCAATTGTCGCATGCGAGCTGGGGTAGGAGAACGCGGTCTCGTGCTTCACCACCCAGTCGAGCCGCCGCGGGCGCGCAAATACGTGCTGGAAAAAGTCGGCGCCGAACCAGCATAGGAGCAGCATCGCGACACTGAAAAGGGCCCGCGTGCGCCACGCCGGCAGGAGCCACGCGACGAACAGCAGACCGACCGCGATCGGAAACATTACGTAAACGTAGCAGGCCCAGGTTAACCACCATGCCACCAGGCTTGAGTGATTGACGATCGAGTGCTCCCACGACCAGAGCGCCGATGGTTCTCCGCGCCGCACCACGTCGAATCCCAACGCCACGAAACAGCCGAATGCTAGCAGTGCGACGAGTAAATAGCGTAGCACCTGAGCCATGCGCGGCGACACGCTATTCGCCTCCCGCGAACAGGTCTTGTTGAGTATTTTGGTCCTTCCCCAGGCGCGGCGCCATCAGTTCCAGTTCGGGAAGACCGATCAAGATTTTTCTCGGCTTGGTTCCCTCATGCTGTCCGACGACTTTGAAATCCTCGAGTTGCTTCATCACGCGCACGGCGCGCGGATGGCCGATGGAAAACTGCGACTGCAGGGCGGCCGTCGAGGCATAGTTCGCTTCGATAATAAATTTCGCCGCCTCGTAACAGAGCGGATCGGTATCCTTGCGAGCCGACTCGTCGTCGCCGATCGGCACTACCTCGACGTCGAGCAGATTGTCCGGCCGCGACTGACGCGCCCAGAACTCCACGAGCCGCTCGACCTCGGATCCCGTGATGAGCGCGCCCTGCGCACGAATCGGCTTGGGCGCATCGATCGGCAAATAGAGCATGTCGCCGCGTCCCAGCAGCCGTTCCGCGCCGTTCATGTCGAGGATAACCCGGGAATCGGTTTGGGAGCTTACCGCAAAGGCGATGCGTGAAGGCACGTTCGCCTTGATGAGACCGGTGATCACGTCTACGGACGGTCGCTGTGTTGCCACGACGAGATGGATCCCGGTCGCGCGGCCGAGTTGCGCGAGGCGCATAATCGTCGTTTCGACTCTCGACGGCGCGACCAGCATCAGATCGGCCAGCTCGTCGATGACGATCACAACATACGGCAACCGCTCGTCGGGAAACTTCGCGTTGTACTCCTCGATCTTGCGCACGGCGGCTTTGGCAAAGCGTTCGTAGCGCGCTTCCATCTCCTTGGTCATCTCGAAGAGCGCCCCCGCGGCGAGACGTGGATCCGCGATTACGTCCTTGATGAGGTGCGGTATGCCGTTGAAGACGCCCAGCTCGACGCGCTTGGGATCGATCATCAGCATCTGCATCTGATCGGGCGTCGCGCTGACCAGCAACGAGGCGATGATCGCGTTGAGGCACACCGATTTGCCGGCCCCGGTGGCACCCGCGACCAGCAGGTGGGGCATCGTACAGAGATCTCCGAAAACCGGCCGGCCGGTGATGTCTTTGCCGAGCGCCATCCAGAGCGGCGGTACTTGGCCGCGATTGGGAAGCGCCTCGAGAATCTCTCGAATCGCCACGATGGAGACCGTTTTATTGGGAACCTCGATTCCAACCGCGGATTTTCCTGGAATCGGCGCCTCGATACGCACGCTCATCGCGGCTAGCGAAAGCGCCAGATCGTCCGCCAGCGACGCGATGCGTGAAATTTTGACGCCTCGCTCCGGCTTGAGCTCGTATCGCGTAATCGAAGGCCCACGCTCGATGTGCACGACCTTTGCGCCCACGCCGAAACTCGCAAGCGTATCCTCCAGGACGTGCGCTCGATTGGAATCGTCCACCGCCTGATACGCCGGCACGTCGAAGATCGCCAGATCGGGAAGGCGGTAGGTCCGACGTTCGTCATCCTTCGATTCCACGCTAACGGTGCGTAGTTTGTCGCGAGCCTCCGTGGGCTCAGGAGGACGAAACGGTGCGCTCAGGCCTTCGACGACACCCAGCACCACCTCGTTTGGATCCGCGACGATTAGGCCGCTCGTGATCAGCGGCTTGGGAACTGCGTCGGGCTGCACCGGCAACGCAAAGGCTTCGCGCAGCGATTCGTGGCCTCGCGGCAAGCCGACCGTTAACTTAGGAAACTTGGGCATCGGCGGCGGTCGCAATCCGCCAAAGAACACGACAACGCGGCCGATAAGTTGCTTCATGCTCGCGCCGGTTAGCCAGAGCGTCAGCGAGAGCGCCGCAAGGCAGAGCAGGATCCAGGCGCCTACGGTGCCGACCAGTGCGTGGAGCGCCCACCAAATATTCGAGCCTACGACGCCGCCGCGTCGGGGACCACCCGACCCAAGCATGGCATTCAGAATCAAGAAGTACGCAAGCGCGCTGACGCCAAGACTGGCAATCATGCGCGGCACGTTTACCTCTAGGAAGACGATCGCACCGAAAAGCCCGATCAGAACCGGGAAAAGCGGCGCCGCTCCTCCAAAGAGTCGTCGCAGTTCCGTGGCGGTCCAGCCGCCGATGCTGCCGGCACGATGTGGAAACGCCAAGGCGACGCCACAAAGAATGGCGAGTGCGATCGCGGTGATCCCGACGATCTCGAGGTTGAGCCTCGTCCTCGCAATCGCCCTCCGGCGGGTGCGTGCCATGGAAACTATCTCTTCTTCGTAACATCGGGAGTTCATTTTAGTCATGCCGACGCTCGTCGTCCTCGAAGGCGATCAGACCGGACAAGAGTTGTTGCTCGAAGCGCTCCGCGTGCTCGATCCGACGGTGATCGGCATGGAGCTGGCATTCGAGGCATACGATCTGTCGCTCGAGAATCGCCGCGCAACCGCTAACCGTGTGGTGCTGGATGCAGCCGATGCAATGAAGCGCCATCGTCTTGGGCTCAAAGCGGCGACGATTACGCCCGAGGGCAAAGGCGAAGTCGGTTCGCCCAACCGCATCCTACGCGAAGCCATCGACGCGAGCGTCATCGTTCGCACCGGTCGCAAACTCCCGCGCGTGCGGCCAGTTGCCGGCATCCATGCACCGATCTCGGTTGTCCGTATGGCGGTCGGCGGGGCTTACGGTGCGACGGAATGGCGCGAAGGCGATGGCATTGATGAGATTGCCCGTCGCACCGAGACGATCACACGTCGAGTCTGCCGATACGTTGCCGAGTACGCGTTCGTTCACGCCGCAAAGATGGGCGCGACGGTCTTCGGAGGGCCAAAATACACCGTAAGCCCCATCTACGAAGGCATGCTCAAAGAAGAGATGGACGCCGCCGCCCGTCGCCACCCGGCGGTCGGCTACGATCCGCAGCTCATCGATGCAACCTATGCGTTGCTGCTCTCGACCTCGGGTGACACGCCCTTGGTCATTCCATCGCTCAATCGCGACGGCGATTGCCTTTCCGACCTGGTAATGCAGCTCTTCGGCTCGATCGCCGGCGCGGAGTCGCTGGTGCTGGCATTTCCTTCGACGGGTCCCGCCCTAAGCGAACCGACTGCGACAAAGGGCGCAGGAACAGCTGAGGGTTTGACGCCGTCCACGGTGATGGCCGAAGCTCCGCACGGCACCGCACCGCGTTTGCACGGCAAAAACGTGGCCAACCCCTTAGCCATGATCCTCGCCGCCGCTGCCGTCCTCTCGTACATCGACGACCCACGCGCCGCACGCGCCTCACGCGCCATCTACGACTCCGCGCTCGCCACCGTTCGCCACGGAGTTGCGACCGCCGATCTCGGCGGCAACGCCGGCACGACCGAGTTCACTGACGCCGTCATCGAGCGCCTTCGCACCTCCCTTTCATCGTGAGCCCTTGTCATCCTGAGCGGAGCGCCGAAGGCGCGGAGTCGAAGGGCTGGCTACTCTCGTCGTCCTGAGCGAAGGCGCGAAGCGCCGGAGTCGAAGGGCGACCTACAGCGAGTCCTTTTAGCAAGCTCGTGAACGAGACACCAGTTGTTACTAATGAACGCCACCTTCTTCGCGCGCGACCACCCCTTCAGTTGCTTCTCCCAGGCGATGGCATCCTCAACGTTCGAAAAGTCGGAACAGTGTACCAGCGTTACCGGCCGGCGCGTAAACGTGTAGCATGTACGATCCTGGCCCAGCTGGTGTTGGGCGACGCGCATTTCTGGGTCGTTGGTGATGTCGATATAAAACGACCGGTCCGCGCAAAGCAACATGTAGACATAGTAAATTCTCATTGCCGCCAATCTGCGCAGACGGACGAAGTTAGCAAGGGGGTTGTACGGTCATCCTTCGACTCGCTCTGCTCGCTCAGGATGACGGTTCAGCGCGTCCTTCGACTTCGGCGCTTCGCGCCTTCGCTCAGGGTGACAAGGCGGGGAAGCCCTTCGACTCCGCTCAGGATGACAAGGGCTCAGGGTGACTACGGCTAGACTTCCATGACGACCGGGATGACGACGGGGCGGCGTTTGGTTCGGGCGTAAACGGCGCCGGCTAGCGCGCTGCGAATATGTTCCTTTACGCTGTTGACGTCGCGCATTGCGTCGACGGAGATTCCTTCGATCATGGTGCGGAGCTCGGTGCGCAGCTCGTCGAGAACGCCGTCGGCTTCGGGAAGGTAAAAGACGCCTCTTGAAATCAGATCCGGGCCGGCGGTGACTCGCGCTTCTTCGCCGTCGATCGCGACGACGACCATGATGATACCGTCGTTGGAAAGGGCTTTTCGGTCGCGCAGCACAGCTTCGCCGATGTCGCCGATACCGGACCCGTCGACGAAGACGTGGCCGCCGTATGTCTTCCCGACCTTGTCGCCATATTCGTGGGTGAACTCGAGCACGTCGCCGTTCTCTACTACGAAGACGTTGCCCGCTTCGACGCCGGTTCGCACCGCTAGCTGCCCGTGCGCGGCGAGCATTCGGTACTCGCCATGGACCGGAACGAAAAACTCCGGCCGCACCAAGTTGAGCATCAGCAGCAGCTCTTCTTGCGACGCGTGACCCGACACGTGCGAACGCCCATCGGTTCCGTGAATCACGGTCGCGCCCAGCTTGCAGAGATTGTTGATTGTTTTGTGCACGCTCTTTTCATTGCCCGGGATCGGGGTCGCGCTGATCACGACTGTATCGCCGGGAATGATGCGAAACTGCTTGTGATCGCGCACCGACATTCGCGTGAGGCCGCTCATCGGCTCACCTTGCGAGCCGGTGGTCATGACGACGATCTGTTCCGGTGGATAACCGTCAACCTCCTCAATTCGAATCAACGTACCGGGCGGAATCCGCAGGTAGCCGAGATCGCCGGCGAAGTGCACGACGTTGCGGATCGAGCGGCCCAAGAGCGCAACCTTGCGATTGAAACGCACCGCGTGATCGACGGTCTGCTGAATGCGCGGCACATTCGACGCGAACGAGGCTACCACGATACGTCCCTTGGCGTGCGAGAAGATCGAAGTGAAGGCCTCGCCGACGATCCGCTCCGAAAGTGTGTGACCGGGACGCTCGGCGTTGGTGGAATCGGAGAGCATGCAGAGCACGCCCTCGTCGCCGATGCGAGCGATTCGCGCAAAATCCGCCGGCTTGCCGTCAATCGGCGTTTGGTCGAACTTGAAGTCGCCGGTGTGAAAGACCGTTCCGACCGGCGTGCGCAAGGCCAACGCGCACGCGCCGGAGACGGAGTGATTGACATGAATGAACTCGGCTTCGATCGACCCGTAACGAACGCGGCTACCCGGCTGGACTTGGGTAAATTCGGCCCGGTCGATCTGTTGCGAGCGCGATTTCGCTTTGATGAGCGCGATCGTTAGGGGCGTCGCGACGATCGGCGCCTGCGGAAACTCGGCCGCGAAGAAAGGAATGCCGCCGATGTGATCTTCGTGGCCGTGGGTTACCAGAAGGGCTCTTAGCTTATCTGCGCGCTCTCGCACGTAGGTAAAGTCATTGATCACGATGTCGACGCCGTACATCTCGTCGTCGGGGAACATTAGGCCGCAATCGACGACGACCATATCGTCATTGGTCTCGATCACGGTCATGTTGCGGCCGATCTCGCCGCAGCCGCCTAAGGGGACGATTCGAAGGTAGGGCTGGGCCGGCGGCGCGGCCACGGCCAAAGTATCCGAGCTCACTTAGCGGTCATTTTGCTCGCTATGCTTGCTCCCCCGCGCCTTCGTCGTGAATTGTGCCATGGAGGGTGAGTATGATCGGACTCGTCGCGGCGTTGTTGCTTCTGCTGGGCCCAGCCACCGGCCATTCCAGCGCGCGGCCCTCGCCGACGCCGCTTCTCACGCCCGATCAGCTCTTCTCGCGACGAGCCCTGCGGCGGGCGCGTCTTCTTCTTCAAATGCGGATGCTGCAGCTTCGCGACGAACGTTTGGAGTGCATACGCGCGGCGCTCCTTCGCGAACTGCCCGGCATGCTGCGCTCGCCGGAGCCGGCGGCGACGAAAGCGCCGGCGGACGACGCGAGGGTTGCCGGATGCGGTGAGTTGTTGAGGTTTTAAGCGCTCGGTTGCTATCCAGAGACGGCTTAGGATGACAAGGTGGTTAAGGCTCCTCTAAGCCAGCGCCACCAAGTGCGACTTTTTTTCGTTAGACAAGTAGATGGCTGGCAGAGAACCACTTTTGGATTTCGAAATAAGGTTGTGATAGTGAAGAATCGCGTAATGCCCACGCTGATTATCGGGCTCGTGGGTGCCGTTATCGGCAGTTTCCTGATGATGCTGTATGCGAGCAGCCACTTCGGCGGTGCGACCGGTCCCGATCGCACGCCATCCGCGGTCGCTGCAGTGCCGCTGAGCGGTGTCAGCGATCAAGACCGCATCGTTAGTGCGGTCAAGCGTACCAAATCTTCGGTGGTTGCGATCACCGAGCAAGTCAACGGTCAGGAAGTTGTTCCGGCCGATCCCTTCTTTCAGCAGTTTTTCGGCGGCCAAGGTCCGGGCGTCGCTCAGCCCTACAAGGCCGAAGCATCCGGCTCGGGCTTCGTGATCGATTCGAAGGGTGACATCGTTACGAACGCGCACGTGTTGCAACCGCCCAACGGTGGTAAGGTGACCAAACTCACGGTAGTCTTCGCCAATGGCGATCACGTGCCGGCCCACGTCATTGCGTACAATATCCAGGCAGACGTCGGAATTCTGCGGGTAGATAACTATTCGAAGCTGCCGCCACCGCTTGAGTTGGCTGATTCGACCAGACTCGAGCAAGGCCAATGGGCGATCGCAATCGGCGAACCGCTCCAGCTCGAGCAAACGGTCACCGTCGGCGTCGTCTCGGCCGTCAATCGCGAGGAGCCGATTCCAACCGAGAGCGGCGGTGAGATCGACTTCAAAGGCTTGCTGCAGACCTCGGCGCCAATCAACCCAGGAAACTCCGGCGGCCCGCTCATCGACATCGACGGTCAGGTCATCGGCATGAACCAGTCGACGGTCAAGTCCGCGTACGCCCAAGGCATCGGCTTCGCGATTCCGTCGAATACGGTTCGGAGCGTCGTGGCCTCGCTCGAAAAGAACCCAGGCGCGCACCAGGGCACCGACACCGGATTCTTAGGCATCTACATGGCGACTTTGACGGCCGGGGTCAAGAACCAGATCGGTTACAGCGGCTCCGGCGGCGTTGCCGTTCAGCAGGTCTTCTCCGGCTCTCCCGCCGACCAGGCGGGGATCCAGCCGGGCGACGTGATTCTTCAAGTTGACGGTAAGGACGCCGGCACGGTGAAGTCGCTCCACGACTACATCTCTTCAAAGAAGCCGGGCGACACGATTCGGCTGAACGTCTGGTCGCAGGGCATGAAGAAGTTCGTCGCGATCAAGCTTGGCGAAAGCCCGGCCGAGCAGCCCGTTTCGCAACAGCAACCGCAGGAACAGCAGCCACAAGGGCAACAGCCTGAGGAGCAACCGTAAACGAGCGGCCGCTAGCCGACTAGACCCTAAAGGAGGGGCCTGCAACCGCAGGCCCTTTTCGTTTGTCTTGAACAGGGAAACAACTTCCGCCGCATCGTGTATGATGGTGCGGTATCCCAATCCAAACTGTTCGTAAGCGGCAAGGCGCCGTTGGCGGTTCGGCGCATGGCTTTCACCTCGGCTGTAGCGCGATCCGCCGGCATAGCTGGTCCAGAGCAGTAAGATAATTGATAGAACGAGGTAAAGAATTTTATGGCTAAGACGGTCGGTATCGACCTAGGCACGACCAACTCGGTCGTCGCGGTTATGGAGGGCACGCAGCCCGTCGTTATCCCCAACGCCGAAGGCTCGCGTACGACGCCCTCGGTTGTGGCATTTACGAAGACCGGCGAGCGTCTCGTCGGACAACTGGCAAAACGTCAGGCGATCACCAATCCGGATCGAACCATCAGCTCGATCAAGCGCCACATGGGTGAGGGCGATTATCACGTCAAGATCGACGGAAAGGATTACACGCCGCAAGAGATCTCGGCGATGATCCTACAGAAGCTCGTCAACGACGCGAGCAACTATTTGGGCGAGCGGGTGACCAAAGCGGTCATCACGGTGCCCGCGTATTTTAACGACTCTCAACGTCAGGCGACGAAGGATGCCGGCAAGATCGCCGGGCTCGACGTGCTGCGCATTATCAACGAGCCGACGGCGGCGGCGCTCGCGTACGGCCTCGAAAAGAAGGGCAACGAGACGATCCTGGTCTGGGATCTCGGGGGCGGCACGTACGACGTCTCGATCCTCGAGGTCGGCGACGGCGTCTTCGAAGTCAAAGCGACCAACGGTGACACGCATCTCGGCGGCGACGATTACGACCACCGCATCGTCGAGTGGCTTGTCGACCAGTTCCGCCGCGACCAAGGCATCGATCTCAGCAAAGATAAGCAGGCAATGCAGCGACTCACCGAAGCTGCCGAGAAAGCCAAGATCGAGCTCTCCTCGGTGGTACAGACGAGCATCAACCTGCCGTTTATCACCGCCGATCAAGAGGGACCAAAGCACCTCGACTACACGCTGACGCGGGCGAAGTTCGAAGAGCTCACCAGTGATCTCACCGATCGCTGCGTCGGGCCCTTCCACAGCGCCATCGCCGACGCCAAGCTCGACGTTTCGAAAATCGACGAGGTTATCATGGTCGGCGGCGCGACCCGCATGCCGGTCATTCAGGAACTGGTACGCAAACTCACGGGCAAGGAGCCGAACCTCACCGTCAATCCCGACGAAGTCGTCGCGATCGGCGCGGCGATTCAGGCAGGCGTGCTGGCGGGCGAAGTGCGCGACGTGGTCCTGCTCGACGTGACGCCGCTCTCCCTCGGGCTCGAAACGCTCGGCGGCGTGATGACGAAGCTGATCGAGCGCAACACCACGATTCCGACCAAGAAGTCGCAAATCTTCACAACGGCCGAGGACGGTCAGACCTCGGTTGACATCCACGTGCTGCAAGGCGAACGTCAGATGGCGGGCGACAATAAGACGCTTGGACGTTTCCGGTTGGAAGGCATTCCGCCGGCGCCGCGCGGCGTACCGCAGATCGACGTGACGTTCAATATCGATGCGAACGGCATCGTCAACGTCAGCGCGAAGGATCTCGGCACCGGTAAGGAACAGGCGATCAACATCACCGCTTCGACCAACCTCACCAAGGAAGAAGTGGACCGTATGGTTCGTGATGCCGAAGTGCAGTCGGCAGCCGACAAAGCCAAGCGCGATGAGGCTGAGGTCCGCAATAACGCGTCCAGCCTGATCTATTCAACCGAGAAGTCGCTCAAAGAAGTCGGCGACAAGCTGGACCCCACCGCACGGGCGGATGTCGAGCGCGCGCTCGCGGAACTCCAGCGCGTCAGCGAAAACGGCACGGTGGACGAAATCAAGCCGGCAATCGAGGTCCTGCAACAGGCGAGC
The DNA here is from genome assembly GCA_049696515.1 of Candidatus Cybelea sp. Classification (GTDB taxonomy): domain Bacteria; phylum Vulcanimicrobiota; class Vulcanimicrobiia; order Vulcanimicrobiales; family Vulcanimicrobiaceae; genus Cybelea. The sequence goes on from JBAVTZ010000018.1 coordinate 30,484, forward strand.
TACAAGATGGCCGAAGTCCTGTACAAAGCCGCCGGACCGCAGGAAGAGCGTGCCGCTGCCGGCGGCGATGGAGCGCCGACCGGCAACGGAGCGGCTGCGGGTGCGGGGGGGGAAGACGTTATTGACGCAGAGTTCAAAGAAGCGCAGTAACGTAAGAGCCGTGGACGACGCCAATGTTTGACGATCCATCGTTGCTTAAAACCGAAGCCGGAGAGGCTGCGATCGAAGAGCAAGGCGAACCGGCGCAGGCATCGCTCGTAGAGCAGCTTGCGTCGGCCAACGCTCGCGCCGATGAGAACTACGGGAAGTTCTTGTTGGCGGTGGCCGACTTCGAAAACTACAAGAAACGAACTCAGCGCGACATTGACTCGATCGTTTTGTCGCGCCGGCGCATGCTGCTCGAGCGCTTCCTCCCGGTGCTCGACAATCTCGAACGCGCGCTGCAATCGAACGCAGGCGGCGACACGCTGCGGGGCGGAATCGAACAAACGCTGCGCGGTTTCGAGGCCGTTCTCGCCAACGAAGGCGTGAAAGCCATCGACGTGAAGGGCGAGTTGTTCGATCCGCGCGTGGCGGAGGCGGTGGCAACCGTCGCCTCCGACGGCGCCGCTGAAGACACCGTCGTTGACGTCACCGAGAAAGGGTACACGCTCGGCGACGAGCTGCTACGCCCCGCAAAGGTGATCGTCGCCAAACGTTCTGACGAATGAACTTCAAGGACTACTATGCAATCTTGGGCGTTCCGAAAAACGCGGCCGAGAAAGATATCAAGTCCGCGTATCGGAAGCTCGCCCGCAAGTGGCACCCCGATGCGAATCTAACGAATCAAAAAGAAGCCGAGGAAAAATTCAAAGAGATTTCCGAGGCTTACGAAGTATTAGGCGATCCCGAGAAACGTAAGAAATACGACGTTCTGGGGCCAAACTGGCAGCAAGCTGCGCAGCAGGCCGAGCAACAACGCCGTTACCACACCAACGTTGACGGACAAGAGTTCGAGTTCGACTTGGGCGGAGAGGGCGCTCCCAGCGGTTTCTCGGATTTCTTCGACGTCTTCTTCTCCGGAATCGGGCGTCGACAGACCGCGCGCGGTCCCGGAATCGCTCGCCGTGGACAAGACTTGGAAACGTCGATCGAGCTTGGACTGCGCGACGTCTACGATGGCGGCACCAAAGCGGTCTCGCTCCAAATCGAGGATGTCTGCCCCGTATGTCACGGAGCCGGCACGGAGCACGGACGCCTTTGCCCGCGCTGCCACGGTACCGGACGCATTCTGACCAACAAACGCTTCGATGTCACCATCCCCAAGGGCATCGGCGACGGACAACGCATCCGCCTCGCTGGTCAGGGCGGCGCCGGGATAAACGGCGGTCCCAACGGAGACCTCTACCTGGTCGTCAAGCTGCACGAGGACCCGACCTACAAGCGCAAAGGCGACGACCTGTACGTCGACCTTCCGGTAAGCATCTACGATCTGTTGTTGGGCGGCGAGGTCAATGTCCCCACGCTCAGCGGTCAGGTCGCGATGACGATTCCCGCCGGTACCCAGAACAACCGCCTGCTCCGCCTCTCCGGACGCGGAATGCCGCAGGTCAAAGGCAAGGGCGCCGGCGATCAGTACGTCCGCTTGATCGGACAGCTCCCGCAGAACCTGTCCGACAAAGAGAAAAAGCTCTTCAAAGAACTCGCGGCCATGCGTAATGGCAAGGCTTGATTTTCAGCTCGGGCAGCAAGAACGTTCCGTCTCGAGCACGCTCGCTTCGCACCTCCTGTGCTACGCTCGCTCGACCCGATTTGCGGGAGAACGCAGTAAGGTAGTAATCACATCCTGTGATGCCCACAAATCGGGACGGCTCTCGGCAGAACGTCCCCGCCGCCCGAGCTCACATTGCCGACCGCTCGGCGACAGCCTGCGAGCTCATCTCCTCGTGGGGGCATGCGGAACCGAAGGCTTTGGCCGAGGGTTGTCGGAGGGTGTCGCATTTCACTAACTGGAGAAACAGATGATTAAAGAGATTGCATTTACGGCGTACCCGGCCAAGGACGTTGGCGGGTTGCGCAAGTGGTATCAAGAGAAGCTGGGGCTAAAGTTTAATGCGCCGTTCGAAGAAGATGGCGTGGAAAAATACAATGAAGCAAACGTAGGCGGGGGCTATTTCAGCGTGCTGACGCATGAATGGGCCGACCGCGAGCCGGGGAGCGCCTCGGGCATCGTCTTCGAAGTCGATAACATTGACGACACGGTGAAGGATCTGCGCAGCAAGGGCATCGAGGTCGAAGACCCTTACGAAACGCCGGTGTGCAAGATCACCTCTTTCAACGATCTTGAGGGCAATAAGGTCTCGCTTCATCAGGTTACGGTACCTCACTAAAGTTCTATGATGGCCGGCCACGGGCTGATGTGGTCCAACATTTATCAGCCCGAGAAACCAAAAGTAAACCGACGCGTCAATTGGAAGCGAATGGGCGCGCTGTTCGCTCCCTATTGGCGCCAGCAAGCGACGGTGCTAGGCTGCATCGTCGCGGTCTCGGCGCTCGGGCTCATACCGGGCTTCGTTACGGCCCACATCATTGACGTCACGATCCCGCGGCGCGATCTCGGCCAGTTGGCGATTGACGTCGGGATCATCCTCGCCTCGGCCCTGATCGGCGCCGGGATCGGCGTGCTGCAGGGTTATCTCAACTCGCTGGTCGGCGAAGGCATCATGCGCGACATCCGCACCAACCTCGTCGCACATCTTCACAGGATGCCGCTGAGCTTCTTCACCGGAACCAAGACCGGCGAGATCATGAACCGCGTCAGCAACGACGTGGACAACGTGGACAACGTTGTGACCGGCACTCTGACTTCTATCGTGACCAATGTCGTCGTTATTGCGACCACGCTGGTTGCGATGTTCCTATGGAACTGGCGGCTCGCGCTGATTTCGGTCATCATCGTGCCGCTGATGGTTTTTCCGCTTGGTCCCGTCGGGCGGCGAATGTACGAGATTCGCAAGAAGACGCGGGAAAAGCGCGATGAGATCGAGTCGATCACGCAGGAGACGCTTTCGATCTCGGGGATCACGCTGGTCAAGTCGTTCGCGCGAGAAGCGTACGAACGTTCACGCTTCTATCGCACCGGGACGCGGCTAATGCAGCTGGAGATCGACCTCGCGATGGTCGGTCGCTGGTTCCTGGCCTTGGTAACGGCGATGGTCATCGTGGGTCCCTCGCTGGTATGGTTCGGGGGCGGATGGCTCGCCATTACGTCGACGTTGAAGGTCGGCGTCATCGTCGCATTCGTCTCCTTCATTCAGGGGCGACTCTATGGGCCGGCGGCAGCGCTCGCCGGCATTCAAATACAGATCGTCAGCGCGCTCGCGGTCTTCGAGCGTATCTTCGACTATCTGGACATGACGCCCGAAGAATACGATCCGCCGGGGGCCATCGCGCTTCCCGGCGTGAGCGGCGATATTACCTTCGAGAACGTGGTTTTCTCGTACGGCGGCGGGCGCGACGTGCTCAACGGGATCTCGTTCCACGTGCGGCCTGGCGAAGTTGCCGCCTTCGTGGGGCCTTCCGGCGCAGGGAAAACAACGATCACACAGCTCGTGCCGCGTTTTTACGATCCGCAAAACGGCCACGTTTTGGTGGATGGGCACGACCTAAAGAGCGTCACCCTCGATTCCCTGCGCAGCCACATCGGAATCGTGACCCAGGAAACCTACCTCTTCCACGACACCGTTGCCAACAATCTGCGTTATGGGAAGCCCGACGCCACGGATGCCGAACTCAAAGCTGCCGCCCGGGCCGCAAATATTGCCGACTTTATCGGTTCGATGCCGGACGGATACGAAACCATCGTCGGCGAGCGCGGTCACAAGCTGTCGGGCGGCGAACGCCAGCGGCTTGCGATCGCGCGCGTACTGCTCAAGGATCCGCGCATATTGATTCTCGACGAAGCGACCAGCTCGCTCGACTACGAGAACGAGGCCGCGATCCAAAAAGCGCTCGAGGTCGTGATGCGCGGACGCACGAGCTTAGTTATCGCGCACCGGCTCTCGACGATCCTGTCCGCGGACGTTATCTTCGTAGTCGACGAAGGGCGCATCGTCGAGTCCGGCCGCCACGCTACCCTCTTAGCGCGAAACGGCCTCTACTCGCGACTCTATCGAACGCAGTTCGCCGGCTTATCAGCCTAAACCGCGTCGTTATTTAGTCATCCTTCGACTCCGCTCAGGATGACAAGGCAATCCCGCCCTTCGACTCCGCTCAGGATGACAAGTTGACGTTATTGGCCGTTGGCGTACTGTATGCCGAGATTGACCTGGTCGAGCGCCTCTTTGACGTAGTTGATCGCGTTGTTGCGATGGCCACCCTTGTTGCTCTCGGCCGCCTGTAGTTCGCTGAGCGCGGAATTGAGATAGTTGCGAGCGTTAACCATGTGGTTCTGTGCGGCCAGAACGGTGCCCGCGCCGATTGCTGCGAAGCAGAGCGCGAAGACCAGCGCGAATACAGCGAGACGTACTTTCGAAATCTGGATCACGAGCGATACCTCCTACCAACAAATGGAAAAAGATTTAAAAGGATTCGCGCGTTTACGAGTCCTCCCCCGCTCCCTTGATCTGAACTAGCCTAGGTTGGCTGGAATCTCCATGACCATCGGTGGTACCGGCACGTGCAGCACCGGCTCGGTCGCGGCCGATATCTCCTCGACGGTGACGCCGGGAGCGAGCTCACGCAGGATAAGCCCCTCGGGCCCCACGTCAATCGTCCCCAGGTCGGTGATGATGCGTTGGACGACGCGCTTCCCGGTCAATGGCAACGTGCACCGACGCACGATCTTGTGCGCATTACCTTTGGCAACGTGCTCCATCATCACGATAACCCGCTTGGCTCCGTGTACCAAGTCCATCGCGCCGCCCATTCCCTTAACCATTTTGCCGGGAATCATCCAGTTCGCGAGATCTCCCTGTTCGGAAACCTGCATCGCGCCCAGCACGGCGACGTCGATGTGACCGCCGCGAATCATGCCGAACGAAAGCGACGAGTCGAAGAACGAGGCTCCCGCAAGCACCGTCACGGTTTCTTTGCCGGCGTTGATTAGGTCGGGATCTTCTTCGCCCGCATACGGATACGGGCCCATTCCGAGAATGCCGTTCTCACTCTGCAAGGTTACGGTAATGTCGGGAGGGACATAGTTGGGTACCAGCGTCGGCAGACCGATACCGAGATTGACGTATTGTCCGTCGCGCAGCTCCTGTGCAACACGAGCGGCAAGTTGTTCTCGCGTCAACGCCACGTTACGCGCTTATCCTGTCATTCAGAGGTGTTCGAAGGGCGCTTGCGGGTTGTCACGCGTTCGACGCGCTTGCCCTGCGGCCCGACGTGGACGATCCGCTGCACGAAAACACCCGGCAGGTGGACGATCTCCGGATCGATTTCACCGGGCTCCACCAGCTCCTCGACTTCGGCAATCGCAATCTTGCCGGCCATGGCGCAAAGCGGGTTAAAGTTACGCGTCGCTTTGTGAAAGATCAGATTGCCGGTTCGGTCGCCGACTGAAGCGCGCACCAGCGCATAATCGCAGACGATGCCGCTCTCGAGCACGTACTCGCGCCCCTCGAAAATCCGGGTCTCCTTCTTGGGCGAAGCGACGGCCACGCTGCCGTCCGATCGGTAGTGCCACGGCAGACCTCCGTCGGCTACTAGCGTCCCGTCTCCGGCCGGCGTATAGAAGGCCGGGATCCCGCAGCCGCCCGCGCGCAAGCGCTCGGCTAAAGTTCCCTGAGGAACGAGCTCCACTTCGAGCTCGCCCGATAGATACTGCCGTTCGAACTCCCGGTTCTCGCCGACGTATGACCCGGTCGTTCGTCGGATCCGATGGTGGTCGAGCAAAACGCCCAAACCCCAGCCGTCAACACCGCAGTTGTTCGAAACGGTTACCAGATCGGTGGCCCCCTGTTCGAACAACGCCTCGATCAAGTTGTGCGGGATACCATTAAGCCCGAAGCCGCCGACCGCGATTGAAGCGCCGCTCGGAATGTCGGCCACCGCTTCGGTGCAGGAAGCGTAGACCTTCTCCATCCCGCCCTAATGCGCCGACGGAACGCGCCCCGCCTCCGTGGAAGGTGGCGGTGCTATGAGTAAGGCGCCGCCTGAGATTACCAGCACCGATGAAGAGGGGCTAATCCTAGCCGCAGTCCGCGAGCTAGTCAGCGAGAAGGTCGCACCTCGCGCCGCCGAGATCGACGCAACCGGCGAGTTTCCGTGGGACATTAAAGAGCTCTTCGCCCAGAACGATCTGCTCGGAATTCCCATTCCCGCCGAGTACGGCGGCCTCGGGGGAACGTTTCTCACCTACGTGAAGGTGGTCGAAGAGATCGCCAAGGCGTGCGCGTCGAGCTCGCTCATCGTTGCGGTCCAGGAACTCGGCATGCTGCCGATAGTGATCGGGGGCAGCGAGGAACAGAAACACCGCTTCCTGCCCAAGATTGCCTCTGGGGAACACCTGGTTGCCTATGCCCTTACGGAAGTTTCGAGCGGGTCCGACGCACTCGGCTCGATGCGGACGCGCGCCGAAAGGCGCGGCGATGCCTACGTGCTCAACGGTCAGAAGATCTGGATTACCAACGGCAGCGTCGCGGACGTCGTGTGCGTCTTCGCGGTGACGGATCCGCAAGCGGGGTCGCGCGGCGTTAGCGCATTCGTGGTTGAGAAAGGCACGCCCGGGTTTTCGGTCGGCAACCTGGAGAAAAAGATGGGCATCCGCGGATCGCCCACCGTCGAGCTGGTCTTCCAAGATTGTGAAGTGCCGGCGGCCAACAGGCTCGGCGAAGAAGGCGAAGGCTTCAAGATCGCCATGAAGGTGCTCGACAAATCGCGCCCCGGCATCGCGGCGCAGGCCCTCGGTATCGCCGCCGGCGCGCTCGAGTACGCGACCGGGTATGCCAAGGAGCGTGTCGCCTTCGGCAGACCGATCGGCCAGCATCAAGGCGTGGGTTTCATGCTTGCGGATATGAAGACCGAGGTTGAAGCCGCGCGTCTGCTGCTCTACGAAGCGGCGCGGCGGTGCGATGCCGGCGCTTCAGACGTGACGCTCTGGGCGGCGATGGCAAAGCTGAAGTGCGGCGACGTTGCGATGTCGGTTACCACCGACGCGGTGCAGGTGCTCGGCGGCTTTGGGTATTCGGCCGACTACCCCGTCGAGCGCATGATGCGCGACGCGAAGATCACGCAGATCTACGAGGGCACCCAGCAAATTCAACGGCTGGTGATCTCACGTTCACTGGTCGGCAGATCTTAGTCTCCTAGCCCCGGAAACAGGCACGAGTAGTCAGCCGCCGTCATTGGAAAATCCCGACGACGACTTCTAGAAATCTCGCGCTCCTTTCCATCGCGGCGCTCGCAGGCTGTGGCGGAGCGAGCGCGCCGCAGGGACCACTCGCACCAGCGCAGGCGGCCGACCGCGTGTTATCAAGCCGAACGGCCCAAACGGCCTCGCCGTGCCTGGGCAGGTCGTGTATCTACGTTGTGGATCGAAGCTTCGGTCCACACCCGGATCGCGTAGTGATGTATTCAAAAGCGGCTACCGGCGACGTCGCGCCCATCTCCGAGGTTATGGGCGGCAAGGCGCACCTCGATTACGCACAGGCCCTAGCCCTGGACGCGAACGGCAACATCTTCGTTTCCAGCTTTGCCCGAATAACCGTCTATGCCGCGGGGAGCAACGGGAACGTGAAGCCGCATCGAGAGATCACCGGCATGGCAACGCAGCTCGACGTGACGGAAGGCGTCGCAGTTGATGCGGCACGCGACATCTACGTCGTTAATAATGCGCTCCACTATTCCGAGATCGCAATCTTTGCGGCAGACGCGAACGGTAACGTCGAACCGGCTCGCGAGATCATCGGGCCAAAGACGCATCTCGCAGCGCCCAACGGCATCGCGCTCGACGCGGCCGGTAACTGTTATGTCACGAACACCACTTCGCCCGCGAGTGTAACGGTCTACGCATCGGGTGCGCAGGGCGACGTGCGGCCGATTGCGCGGATTTCCGGACCGAAAACACAGCTCAACGATCCCCTGGGAATCGCCGCGGGCGCGGATGGCGCGATTTATGTTTCCGATTACGCGAGCAAAAGCGTACTCGTCTATGCCGCCGGCGCGCACGGCAACTCTGCACCGATTCGCACCATCGCTGGAGCCAAGACGACCTTGAGCGGCCCGGCAAGCGTTGCAGTCGACGGGCAGCATCTTTTCGTCACGAATATCTCCGAGCCAAAAAGCGTGCTCATTTTTAAAGCCGACGCGAACGGCAACGTCGCGCCTATTCGAGCGATTACCGGCCCAAGGACCAAGCTGGACGATCCGCTCGGGATAGCCTTGCGCCGACTTTAAGTCATCCTTCGACGCCGCTCAGGATGACAGGGAGAAAACTGCTTTCCAGAAGTCGAGCATGTGGACGTAGACTGAGCGCTGCTGCGGTAAACCGCGGATCGGGTGCGTTTTGCGCGGGTAAGGATAAAACTGGACGCGCGGCTCGTGCGCGAGAATAAACTGCTGCAGGAGCTGAATCGTGTTGGCCATGTGCACGTTGTCGTCGGCCGTTCCGTGCTGTATCAGCAGCGGCCCGTTGAGATGGCCGGCTGCGTTGAGAACCGAGCTGGTCGCATAGGCTTGCGGGTTTTGGTTGGGCAAGCCCATGTATCGTTCGGTGTAAATCGTATCGTAGAGGTGCCAGTCGGTCACGGGTGCGACTGCTGCACCGGCTGCGAAGAGCCGGCTGTGGGTCAGTGCATAGCAGGTTTCGTAACCGCCGAAGCTCCATCCCCAGATTCCGATGCGGGAAGGGTCGACGTAGGGGAGCGAGGCGAGGTAACGTGCACCGATCTCTTGGCCCAGCAGCGATCCAGGCCCGAAGTTGTGCAAGAGCAGGCGGACGTGCTGGTCGTTATCTACTTGCGATGCCGGGCCGTCGATCGAAAAGACGACGATGCCTTCACGCGCGAGCAACTGGTGGTAAAGATTGGCAAAACGATCCGCCGTCGTCGGCGCGTCCGGACCGCCGTACACGTACATGACGACCGGGTATTTTCTCGATGGGTTAAAGCCAGGCGGGTCGAGCTCGATCGCGTCGAGTGGCCCGTACGACGAAGGAACCTCGAGTGTCTGGATCGGCAGCAGTTGAGCTTTAAGCGTCGCGCTTTCGGGCACGAGCGTTCTGGCCGCGAGCGAGGTTACGCTGACCAAATCCGACTGCGGCGGATCGTTAAGGCGGCTATGAACGTCGATGAAGCGATCGAAAGGCGGCGCGATGGCAACATCGTGCCAACCCGGTACCGGTGTGAGATTTCGCAATTGCCCGTCGAGCGAGATCGCCAGTGCGGAGCGGTCCCGCCGCGTCGGATAG